>JAIXTB010000263.1 GCA_027484385.1 Neisseriaceae bacterium
CACAAGGCCGCTGCAGATGCAGCGGCCTTGTGCTTTTGGCGCTTAGCGGTCCAGGTCGGCAGCGCTATGGCGCTCGGCCAGCTGCTCGGCCTCGTCACCCCAGGTGCGGTTAACGCGGCGGCCGCGCTGCACGGCAGGGCGCTGGGCAATTTCGCGTGCCCAGCGTTGTACATGCGGGTAGTCGTCTACCTGCAGGAACTCGGCCGCGCCGTACAGCTGGCCCAGTACCAGCGCACCGTACCACGGCCATACAGCGATATCGGCAATGCTGTAGCTGCTGCCACCCAGATAAGGGCTATCTGCCAGGCGGCGGTTCAGCACGTCCAGCTGGCGCTTGGCTTCCATGCTGAAGCGGTCGATGGCGTATTCGATTTTTACCGGCGCGTACTGGTAAAAATGACCAAAGCCACCGCCCAGATAGGGCGCACTGCCCATTTGCCAGAACAGCCAGTTCAGCGTTTCGGTGCGGCTGGCAATGTCCTGCGGTAGCAGCGCACCAAACTTTTCGGCCAGGTACAACAGGATGGAGCCGGACTCAAACACGCGCACCGGCGCCTCGCCGCTGTAGTCCATCAGCGCCGGAATCTTACTGTTCGGGTTTACGCCGACAAAGCCGCTGCCAAACTGGTCGCCTTCCTGAATGCGGATCAGCCAGGCATCGTACTCGGCGCCGGTGTGGCCCAGCGCCAGCAGCTCTTCCAGCAGGATGGTGACTTTCACGCCGTTGGGCGTGGCCAGCGAATACAGCTGCAGCGGGTGCGCGCCACGCGGCAGGGGCTGCTCATGCGTAGCGCCGGCAATGGGGCGATTGATATTGGCAAACTGGCCACCGTTGGCCTGTTTCCATTCCCAGATGCGTGGCGGGGTGTACTGCGGGGTGGTGTCGCTCATGAAACGCTCCGTATCTGGCTGCGCGGGGCAGCGTAAGGTTGGCCGCGTGCGCACGGCATGGCCTTTAGATGGGGCGTGCCCGGCCGGATTAAAGCCCGGCCAGTTGAAACAGGGCAGAACACACTGTACAGCGGCTGCGTGCTAGCTGGCTTGCGGGGCCAGTACCACGCAGTTGCGCCCTTGGCGCTTGGCCTGGTACATGGCTTCATCGGCGCGGTGCAGCAGGCCGTCGGGGCTTTCTGGCGGCCGCCAGGCGGCTACGCCAATGCTGGTGGTAAGCGGCAGGAGGGCCCCCGCGTATTGCAGGGGCTGGGCCGCAATGGCCTGGCGTAGCCTGCTGGCGATTTGCTCGGCTTCGTGCTGGTTGGCATTGGGCAGGGCAATGGCAAACTCCTCGCCCCCCAGGCGGCCCAGAATATCGCCCTCGCGCAGGCAGTCGTGCGCCACGCCTACCACGTGCCGCAGCGCGTCGTCGCCGCGCTGGTGGCCCCAGGTGTCGTTGATACGTTTGAAGTGATCCAGGTCGATGAGCAGCACCGATACCGGGAAACCCAGCCGGGATGAATAGTGCGTGGCTTTTTCCAGCATATTCATAAAGGCGCGGCGGTTGTAGGTGCCGGTCAGCGGGTCGCGGTCGGCCATGTGTTTCAGTGCCTGCGTTACCTGCTCGTTGGCCAGCATCACCACGCTAAAACCCAGCATCACGACCGCAATAATGGATTCCACCACCGCCAGGTGCGACACCACCAGCGTACCGTGGCGATCAAACATGCCGTGTTCTCCCAGCCTGAACAGCCAGGGGCGTAGCAGTAAAAACAGGCCATGGCTGCCGCTGATGGCAGCAAACAGGTAGCGGGCCGGGTACTCGCGCACCCCCCCGGTGGCCATCTGGCGAGCCGCCATCAAGAACAGCAAGCCGGCGGTAGTGCTTTGCAGCAGGAAACGGGCGCCTTGGTTTACCTCCAGCAGGGTGAAGTACAAGGCGCAGGCCAGCACGGATACGGCACCGGCCACGCCTGCCAGCACCGGTAGCGCCCGCCGCCCAAGGTAGCGCCGTGCCGCCGCCAGGTTCAACCACGCCAGCAGGAATGACGACAGCTGGGTCATGATCACCATCAGCCATTCATGGCCGCTATCACGCAGCAGCAGGTTAAGACAGACCAGCAGACCGCAGCCAAACGCCAGCGTCCAGCCTTTCAGGCCAGGAATGTGCGGGTTCAGGCGCCAGGCTGCCAGCAGCATGAACGTCATGAGCACCATCAGGATGGCAGCGATGGCAACAAGGGTGGGGCTATGCAAAGAAATGATGTCCTGGCTAAGAACGGCTTCGTACGCTGTGCACGCAGGCGTACCGGGATGGAAGCACGGGGAAATAGGTGCCAGCTACGGTGGGGCGTGACCTTGCCGAGCGTGCGCAGCACTATTATATGCGGCCATGGCTTTGCAACGCTAATCTATAGAAATGTGACACAGCCCTGTATTCCAATGGTATGTTCGCCAGTGCGTGCCCAGGCACAGGCAGGCCTGGTTGGTTGACCAGGCAAGGCTGGCTGCTTGGCACATGCCGGGAAAATAAAAAAACCACACGGCATGGCAAGCAGGGTTTCAGTCATCAATATAAACAAATAATTATCAATAAATCGTTTGTTTTAAAGATGAAGCGCGGGCAATCTGCCCAGACACGCCCGCTGCGGAAAGCAAAGTCAGTTGGCCGCGGTGGGGCCATGTAGCAGGCTGCCGGCTGCGCGTGTGCGGCAAGATTTACCACACGCAGCAGGGCCAGGTAAGCCGCTTACTGCGGCACTGCCGGGCTTGTGCCGGGAAATGCCCGGCACATTGCCCTTGGCCTGTTATTGAAATGCTTCGCGCGCCTGCGCCGCAGCAACAATGAGTGGTAACAGACCCTAGTCGCCCAGGTCGAATACCAGCACTTCGGCGGTTTGTCCCTGGCTGATATGCAGCTGGCTTTCGCCCGCCACTTTCAGCGCATCGCCACCGTGCAGCACTTCGCCATTCACCTGCAGCGTGCCGCTTATCAGGTGCACATACGCTTTGCGCTGCGGGTCTAGCGCGAGCGTGGCCTGCTCCTGCCCGTCAAACAGGCCGGCATACAGCCGGGCATCGGCGTGTACCTGTACCGCGTGCTCACTGCCCTGCGGGCTGGCGATCAGGCAAAGTTGGCCGCGTTTGCTGGCCGGCGGGATCGTCTTTTGCTCGTAGCCGGGTGCCATGCCGCTTGTGTGCGGGTACAGCCAGATCTGCAAAAAGTGTGTGGTAGCGTGGCTGTCGTGGTTGAACTCGCTATGCAGTACGCCGGTGCCGGCGCTCATGCGCTGCACCTCGCCGGGCCGGATGGTGCTGCGGTTGCCCAGGCTGTCTTCGTGTGCCAGCGCGCCGGCCAGCACGTAGCTGATGATTTCCATATCGCGGTGCGGGTGGCGGCCAAAGCCTTCACCGGCAGCCACGCGGTCGTCGTTCAGTACGCGCAGATTCCCCCAGCCCATGTGTGCCGGGTCGTGATAACCGGCAAAAGAAAAGCTGTGGAAGCTCTCCAGCCAGCCGTGGTGTGCATGGCCGCGCTCGGCGGCGGGGCGTTTGATCAACATGATGCCTCCTTGGTCAGGGGCGTATTGTCACGCATTGCCGCCCACCGCATGACGAAGAAAGCTGACGGGCTGTGTCGGTTTTTTTGAAGCGCTGCCGCTTGTATCAAGCCAGCTTGGGTGTGCCCGCGCGGCGTAGCAGCCGGCTGTGGTCGATGATATCGGCTGCCCGGGCGCGTAGTTGGCCGCAGCCGCCATCCACGTCTTGCCCGGCAGAGTCGCGTACCTTGGTGAGCACGCCGTGGCTGTGCAGGTAGCGGCGCATGTCGGCCACCGCCTCGGCGGGCGGGCGCTGGTAGTGATCGCCTTCTACACTGTTGTACGGAATCAGGTTCAGCAAGCCAAAGCGGCCTTTGAGCAGGCGGATAATGCCGTCCATTTCCTGC
>JAIXTB010000201.1 GCA_027484385.1 Neisseriaceae bacterium
TGGCCTCGGCCGCGGTGGCCAACTTGTACGCCGCCCACAAGCGCGCAGCCGGCCAGAAAAACACGCCATGACACAAGGGGAAAGCATGGGCAAAGCACTGATCGCCATTAACGCGGGCTCGGCCACGCTGAAGTTCCGCGCCTACAGCAGCGACGGCAAGACCCTGCTGGCGCGCGGGATGGTAGACCACTTTGGCCGCGACCATGCCTGCCTGGAGCTGGAAAAAAGCGGCAAGCGCTACACACAGCCGCTGGGTAACGGTAACCGCGACGAAAACGTGGCGGCGGTGCTGAACACGCTGGCCGATCACGACCTGATGCCGCTTGCCGTGGCGCACCGCGTAGTACACGGCGGCCTGCATTACCGCAGCCCGGTGGTGATGACGCCCGAGGTGGTGGACGACCTGTCGGCGCTGATCCCGCTGGCGCCGCTACACCAGCCGGTGAGCCTGTCGGTGATGCATGCCTTTGCCAAGCTGGACCCGCACCTGACCCAGATCGCCTGTTTCGACACCGCCTTCCACTGCGGCCAACCTGTGGTGGCCACGCGCTTTGGCATTGCCCGCCACTGGCACGAACAGGGCCTGCGCCGTTACGGCTTTCACGGCCTGTCCTACGCGGCCATTACGCGACGCCTGCCCGAGCTGGGCCTGGGCGACAGCAAGGTGGTGGTGCTGCACCTGGGCAGCGGGGCCAGCGCCTGTGCCATTCATGCCGGGCAGAGCGTGGCCTCCAGCATGGGGTTTTCGGCGCTGGACGGGCTGATGATGTCTACCCGCCCCGGCACGCTGGACCCGGAAGTGGTGCTGTACTGGATGGAACATGAAGGCATGGACATTACCGCCGTACGGCAGGAGCTGTACAAGCAATGCGGGTTGTACGGTGTGTCTGGCGGCCTGTCCAGCGATATGCGCGAGCTGCTGCAGGCCAAGACCGATGAAGCACGCGAGGCGGTGGAGCTGTTCTGCTACCGCGCCGCGCGCGAGGTCGCCTCGCTGGCCACCGCCATGAAGGGGCTGGACGCCATTGTGTTTACCGCCGGCATTGGCGAGCGCTCGCCGGAAATCCGCAGCCGCATCCTGAAACAGCTGGCGTGGCTGGGGTTCGAGGCCGACCTGGCGGCCAACCTGGCACAGTCCTACCGCATTACCAGCCCGGCCAGCCGCCTGCACGCCTACGTGATGGCCACCGACGAAGAAGGCGAAATGGCGCGCGAAGCCGCTGCGCTTTTGTGCGGGGATGTCGAGCTATAGCCTGCAGCACACCATACGACACAGCCCCTGACGGCCACGTTGGCCGCAGGGGCTGTCATTTTTGTAGCGTAGTGCTCAGTTACTCAGCCAGTCGGTCATCATCAGGCCAAAACCGACACCACGCGAATGGTGGTTGTAATCCAGCAGCGATTCACCGTAGCCATCAAATGCCTGCACATAGCCGCGCAGGCGGCCGGCCACCGGGAAGGTCCAGTCCAGCTGCAGCGCGCCTTTGCCACTACGCGGGTCATAGCGGGCGGTAGCGCCCAGGGTATGGCGGTTCCAGCGGTAGATGGCCTGCACATCGCCGTGCCCCATATAGCGCAGCAGGTCGGGGTTATCGTCATCCTGCTTGTTTTCCGGCAAGCGGTACCACCAGCGCCCGGTCAGCGACACATTCCCGTTTTCCGCCCCGGCCATGACATACAGGCGGTTCCAGCTACGCGATAGCGGGTCGGTCTGGCCATTGGACTGATGCAGCACCCCTACCCCGGCCATGCGCATGCGCCAGTCGCCTAGCTGGAAATGCCTGGGCAGCGGGGTGGTCAGCATCAGCTCCGGCTCGTAGTCGGTTTCGCGAAACGGCGACGACTGCTTCTTGTTATACATCTGCCAGTGCGACTGCTGGGTATAGCCAAACCACAGGTCCGCCGGCGTACCCAGCACGTTTTCCCACATCTTGCTCTTGAACGATATCTGGTACTTGACCTCGACATTGCTCATTTTCTGGCCAAACAGGGTTACCGGCTCTTGCGTGGGCGAGCCCGGCCGCACATTGGGCGAGGCCTGGTACCAGGCAGGCAGCATGTAAGTCGGCTTGTGTGCCCGCAGCACAAAAGTGCCCAGCTTGTTGTCTTCGTCCAGGTCCCACTGGTTGGACAAGGTACTGTGCTGGCTGCTGGTGATGAGCGGCGGCGGAGCGCTGCTAGCGGGGGCGGCCAAGTCGGGCGGTGGCAATGTTGCCGCCAGCGGGGCCACCACCGGGGCGGCAGGTGGCACCACAGGGTTGGCCGCAGCGGCCAGCTGGTCGTAGCAGGCCAGGCGGGCAGTCGGCTCGGCCAAGCCGGCGCACGCTTGCAGGCTGGCGTGGCTGCCGCTGTCGGCCCAGGCCAGCGGCGACAGCAACAGGGGAAGCAGTTTTCGCATCATGTGTGGCACGCTTTTAAAGAAGTGGCAGACAGCCAGACCGTGGCAAAGTGCCAGCCCAGAAACACAAAAGGCCCCGCGAATGCGGGGCCCTTGCGTATTCTTTGCCGTTACAGCAGATTAGGCAGCCATTGCCTTGATCTGTGCGGACAGACGGCTCTTGTGACGAGCTGCCTTGTTCTTGTGGAACACGCCTTTGTCAGCCAGACGGTCGATTACCTTGGTCGAAGCCTGGTATACAACCTGAGCAGCGGCTTTATCGCCAGCTTCTACGGCTTTGATAACTTTCTTAACTGCAGTGCGGAATGCAGTACGCAGGCTGGCGTTGTGCGCGCGCTGCTTGAGAGCCTGGCGTGCACGCTTGCGAGCTTGTGCGCTGTTAGCCATGTGTTTCTCCTGATGAGCGGAATCTGAAACCGGCGATTCTAAGCCTTAACATCTGGTTTTGCAACAACAATCCCCCCCGCGTAAACTGTGGGCCTGAATACTCCAATTTACTGTCTGATTTTACCCAAGAATGAACCTACTTAACGCGCTGGCAAAAGTCAGCAGCATGACCATGGTTTCGCGTGTTCTGGGCTTTGTACGCGACGCCATCATTGCCCGCGTATTTGGTGCGGGGCTCGCTACCGACGCCTTTTTCGTGGCCTTCAAATTGCCCAACCTGCTGCGCCGCATCTTTGCCGAGGGTGCCTTCTCGCAGGCCTTCGTGCCGGTACTGGCCGAGTTCAAAGAGCAGCGCGGCGAGGCCGAAACGCGGGTGTTCCTGTCGCACATCACCGGCACGCTCACGCTGGTTCTGATGGTGGTCACCGCGCTGGGCATGTTGGCCGCGCCGTGGATTATCTGGCTCACCGCCCCCGGTTTTGCCAGCAACCCGGACAAAGTGGCGCTCACCAGCGACCTGCTGCGCATCACCTTTCCGTACATCTTGTTCATTTCGCTATCGTCGCTGGCCAGCAGCGTGCTCAATACCTGGAACCGCTTTTCGGTGCCGGCGTTTACCCCCACGCTGCTGAACGTATCGTTCATTCTGTTTTCGCTGCTGCTGACACGCTATTTCGACCCACCGGTACTCACCCTGGCGTGGGCGGTATTCTTTGGCGGCATTGCACAGCTGGCCTACCAGCTGCCCCACCTGAAAAAACTGGACATGCTGCCCATGCCGCGCCTGAAGCTGCGCGATGCAGCGGTATGGCGCGTGATCCGCCAGATGGGCCCGGCCATTTTCGGCGTGTCCATTGCGCAGATCTCGCTGGTGATCAACACCATCTTCGCGTCCTTTCTGGTATCCGGCAGCGTGTCGTGGATGTACTACGCCGACCGCCTGATGGAGTTCCCCACCGGCGTGCTGGGTGTGGCGCTGGGCACCATCCTGCTGCCATCGCTCTCCAAGCACGCTGCGCGTGGTGCGGCCAGCGCCGGCGAGTTCAGCCAGCTGCTGGACTGGGGCATGCGCCTGTCGCTGCTACTGGCCATTCCGTCCAGCGTGGGGCTGGCGGTGCTGTCGCAGCCGCTGATCGCCACCCTGTTCATGTACGGCAAATTCAGCGCCCACGACGCCGCCATGACGCAGCAGGCGCTGATTGCCTATTCGGTAGGCCTGCTGGGGCTGATTCTGGTGAAGGTGCTGGCACCGGGTTTTTACGCGCGGCAGAACATCAAGACCCCGGTAAAAATTGCCCTGGTTACCTTGGCCGCCACCCAGTTGATGAACCTGGCCTTCATCGGCACGCTCAAGCACGCCGGGCTGTCGCTCTCCATTGGCCTGGGCGCCTGCCTGAACGCCGGCCTGCTGTACTACCAGCTGCGCAAGCACGCCATCTACCAGCCCGCCGCAGGCTGGCCTGCCTTCCTGCTCAAGCTGCTGCTGGCGGTCGCGGTGATGGCTGCCACCCTGCTGACGCTGCAGCACGTACTGCCCATCGATTGGCACGGCCACAGCTGGCAGCGGGTGATGTGGCTGACCCTGCTGGTGGCCGCCGGTGCGGTAGCCTACTTTGCCGCCCTGCTGGCCATGGGCATACGCCCGCGCCAGTTCATGCGCCGTACCACCTGATACCCCGGCAAGCCCGACAAGCTTGCCTACAATAAAGCTGGCGGCGGCCCCACCGGGTACGCCGCAGCACGAGGACCCATCATGACCCCGACTTACACCCCGGAATTTTCGCCGCTAGGCAAAAAAGTAGACTACCAGGACCAGTACGATAACAGCCTGCTGTTCCCCATTGCCCGCCAGCAAAAGCGTGATGAAATCGGCGTGGCCGCCGACGCCCTGCCCTTTACCGGCGTGGATCTGTGGACCGGCTTCGAGCTATCGTGGCTGAACGCGCGCGGCAAACCGCAGGTGGCCATTGCCACCTTCCGCATCCCGGCCGACAGCCCTAATCTGGTGGAGTCCAAATCGTTCAAGCTGTACCTGAACAGCTATAACCAGACGCGCATCGCCAGCTGGGAGCAGGTACAAGCACAGCTGGCCATGGACCTGTCCAACGCCGCCGGCGGCAAGGTAGAAGTCAGCCTGCTGGCGCCGGCCGACTTTGGCCGCGAGCAGATGGCCGAGCTGGCGGGCGAGAGCATCGACGAGCTGGATATCGAGATCGACAGCTACGCCCCCTGCCCGCAGGCGCTCCACGCCGATGCGGCCAACGTGGTCAGCGAAACCCTGTGCTCGCAGCTGCTGAAATCCAACTGTCTGGTGACAGGCCAGCCAGACTGGGGCAGCGTGCAGATCAGCTACACCGGCCCGCGCATCGACCGCGAAGCGCTGCTGCGCTACCTGATCGGCTTCCGCCAGCACAACGAATTCCACGAACAGTGCGTGGAGCGCATCTTTACCGACGTACTGAAAGCCTGCGCGCCGCAGCGCCTGACCGTGTACGCACGCTATACGCGCCGCGGTGGCCTGGATATCAACCCCTGGCGCACCAACGATGCCGCCGCCGTGCCGCCAGCCAATACCCGCACCGCGCGCCAGTAACAAGGTTGGCCGCAAGCGGATTTTGTTAGAATCACCCCGTTGGTTTTGGCCACGCCCCCACCCGTCTGACCAGGCAGCTTTTATGCCCTGTTCGTGCTTTTCGTGGGGTTCGTGGCACATGTCTCTTCCCCTATAGAACTTTAGGTAAACCATGGCTCAATACGTGATGTCCATGCTCCGCGTGAGCAAGATCGTCCCCCCCAAGCGCCAGATCATCAAGGACATTTCCCTGTCCTTCTTCCCCGGCGCCAAAATCGGCCTGCTGGGCCTGAACGGCGCCGGTAAATCCACCGTGCTGCGCATCATGGCCAATGTCGACAAAGAATACGACGGCGAAGTACAGCACCTGGCCGGCGTGAAAATCGGCTACCTGCCGCAAGAGCCGCAGCTGGACGCCGACAAAACCGTGCGCGAAGAAGTAGAAAGCGGCATGGGCGACGTCATGGGCGCGCAAAAGCGCCTGGAAGAAGTCTACGCAGCGTATGCCGAGCCGGACGCCGACTTTGACGCCCTGGCCGAAGAACAAGCCCGCCTGGAAGCCATCATTTCCGCCGGTGCCGGTGACAATATCGAACTGCAGCTGGAGCTGGCCGCCGACGCGCTGCGCCTGCCGCCGTGGGACGCCAAGATCGGCCCGCTGTCCGGTGGTGAAAAACGCCGCGTGGCCCTGTGCAAACTGCTGCTGTCGCAGCCGGACATGCTGCTGCTGGACGAACCCACCAACCACCTGGACGCCGAATCGGTAGAGTGGCTGGAGCAGTTCCTGGTGCGCTTCCCGGGCACCGTGGTGGCCGTGACCCACGACCGCTATTTCCTGGACAACGCCGCCGAATGGATCCTGGAGCTGGACCGCGGCGAAGGCATCCCGTGGAAGGGCAACTACTCCAGCTGGCTGGAGCAGAAAGAAGCCCGCCTGCAGCTGGAAAGCAAGCAGGAAGGCGCCCGCATGAAGGCCATGAAACAGGAGCTGGAATGGGTACGCCAGAACCCGAAAGGCCGCCAGGCCAAATCCAAAGCCCGTCTGGCCAAGTTCGAAGAGCTGTCCAGCCACGAATACCAGAAGCGCAACGAAACCCAGGAAATCTTCATCCCGGTCGCCGAGCGCCTGGGTAATGAAGTGATCGAGTTCGAAAACGTGAGCAAAGGCTTTGGCGACCGCCTGCTCATCGACAACCTGAGCTTCAAGGCCCCTGCCGGTGCCATCGTGGGCATCATCGGCCCCAACGGCGCGGGTAAATCCACGCTGTTCAAGATGATTGCCGGCAAAGAGCAGCCAGACACCGGTACCGTGAAAATCGGCCAGACCGTGCAAATGGCCTTTGTCGAGCAGCACCGCGACAGCCTGGAAGCCGACAAGACCGTCTTCGACGACGTCTCCGGTGGCCTGGACCTGATCAACGTTGGCCGCTTCGAGATGTCCAGCCGTGCCTACCTGGGCCGCTTCAACTTCAAGGGCGTCTTTCAGTATTAAAAAGTGGGCATGCTGTCCGGTGGCGAACGCGGCCGCCTGCACCTGGCCAAAACGCTACTGAAAGGCGGCAACGTGCTGCTGCTGGATGAACCGTCCAACGATCTGGACGTGGAAACCCTGCGCGCACTGGAAGACGCCCTGCTGGAATTTGCCGGCACCGTATTCGTGATCAGCCACGACCGCTGGTTCCTCGACCGTATCGCCACCCACATCCTGGCGGCGGAAGGCGAATCGCAATGGACGTTCTTTGACGGTAACTACCAAGAGTACGAAGCCGACAAGAAACGCCGCTTGGGCGAAGAAGGTGCCAAACCCAAGCGTATCCGCTACAAGCCGGTGATTCGCTAAGCCTGATGCGGCCAACCTTGGCCGCAAAAGTAAAAAAGCCCGCAGATGCGGGCTTTTTTCTTGGCTAGACCGGATATCAGGCAAAGTTGGTGGGCTCTTGGTAGTCGCCTGCACGAGCAAACACACTCGGCTCTTGGTAATCACCCGCACGAGCAAACACACTCGGCTCTTGGTAATCACCCGCACGAGCAA
>JAIXTB010000145.1 GCA_027484385.1 Neisseriaceae bacterium
ACGACGACGGTTCGCTGGAGGTGATTACCCCGCCGTACGAGTTCACCCGTATCAAGAGCGAGCTGGAAACCGCCGGCTTCAAGTCGGAAATGGGCGAAGTGACCATGCGTCCGCAAAATGAAAGCGTGCTGTCTGGCGACGACGCCGTACGTATGCAAAAGCTGCTGGACGCGCTGGAAGACCTGGACGACGTGCAAGAGGTGTATACCTCGGCCGTGCTGGACGACTAAGCTTGGCCAAGCAGCTGACCCAAGCCTGCCTAGCAGGCTTTTTCTTTTATGTGCTCTCGCCCGTGCAAGCAGAGGCACTGCGCATGTACTGCAGCGACCACACGGTGCCCAAACACTATGCAGAGTATGGCCAGGCGCGTGGCTACGGTGTGGAGTTGGGGCTGGCTATCCTGAAGCAGGCCGGTATCGAGGCCGAAGCGCGCTGCCTGCCATGGGCGCGTGCCATACAAGAGGTTGCTGCGGGGAAGGGCATCATGGCGCCGGTGTTTTCCCGTACGCCGGAACGCGAAGCGCAGATGCTGTTTTCCAGTGTGGTAATGGATGACCCGGTGGTGCTGGTGCAGGCTGCCGCACGACCCTTTGCGTTTCATCACCCCACCGACCTGGCCGGGCGGCGGGTGGGCACCACCCGGGCATCGCGTTTCAGCGAGGCGTTCAATGTGGCCATGCCGTCCATGCTGATCAATGAGGACGGTGGCCCGGCGCAGCGGCTGCTGATGCTGGTAGCGGGCAGGCTGGACGCCGCGGTGATTGCCGGTGGCGCCCATGCCGTCCGCTACAATGCCCGCCAGGCGCGTATTCCCATCGAGCAGCTGCGTATTGTCAGCCTGCCGATCATGCAAGACCCGAACTATTTTGCCATTGCGCGCCAGCACCCGCAGGCGCGGGCGCTGATGACACGCATCAACCAGACACTGTGGCGCATGAAGCAGGACCGCAGCCTGAACCGCTTGCTGGCCGAGGCCCAGGCGCGGTATTAAGGGTATGGCTTGCCAGGCCAAAGGTTGGCCGCACGCCGTGGCGGTATAGGCGGCCAACCTTCATCACCACACCATCAGAATACAGATTCGCCGCTGCGGGTGGTAAAGCGGTCCAGCGCCTCTAACCCGGCCAGCGAGTTGCCACGTGCATCCAGCCCCGGGCTCCACACGGCAATGCTCATCTTGCCCGGCAGAATGGCCAGAATGCCCCCCCCCACGCCGCTCTTGCACGGCAGGCCCACGCGGTAGGCAAACTCGCCTGCTGCATCGTAGGTGCCGCAGGTCAGCATGATGGCGTTCACCTGCTTGGCCTGGCTACGGCTCAGGCGCTGTTTGCCGCTGACCGGAGACGCGCCGTGATTGGCCAGAAACAGGCCGGCGCGCGCCAGTTCGCGTACCGACATGCGCAGGCTGCAGGCGCGGAAGTAGTGCGCCAGCACTTGGTCTACCGGGTTGCGGATATTGCCGCAGCTTTTCATGAAGTGCGCCAGCGCGGCATTGCGATGGCCATGCTCGGCTTCTGATGACGCAATCACGTAGTCAAAGTCCAGCGCCTGCTCGCCGCTCTCCTCGCGCAGGAAGGTGCGCAGTGCCGCGCTGCTGTCGCCCTGCTGGCTGATGGCGATATCGGTGACCACCAGCGCGCCGGCATTAATGAAGGGGTTGCGCGGAATGCCGTGCTCGTATTCCAGCTGCACCAGCGAGTTAAACGGGTTGCCAGAGGGCTCTTTGCCTACCCGTTGCCAGATCGGTTCGCCGTGCTGTGCCAGCGTATGCGCCAGCATGAAAGCCTTGGAAATGCTCTGAATGGAAAAGCGTTTGTCTGCCAGGCCGGTGTGGAAATGTTGCCCGTCCAGCGTGGAAACCGCCATGGCGAACTGCTCGGCGCTTTCACCGGCCAGCGCCGGAATGTAGTCTGCCGGGTTGCCGAGCGGCAGGTAGGGGGTCACATCGCGGGCGATGTCGTCTATCAGTTGCTGAATGTCCATTTTTATCACAGGTGTTGTGGTAGAGAAGGTGGCGCGGGTGGTCTTTGCCACCCTGCTGCCGGTACCTGCCACCAGGGTTGGCCGCAGGCTGCCGCGGGCGCTGCCCGCGTGCATTCAGGGTGCAGTGGTGCCCCATTCCGCCAGAAAGATCTCGCGAAACTGCATCACCCACGCCAGGCGCTGTTCGCCCAGCGCACGGCCGGCGTCGGTTTGCATGGTGGCGGGCAGGGTGGCCAGCTTCACGGTAATGTGGTCCAGCGCGTACAGGCGGTCGTCCAGCGGGCGCTGTTCTGCCTGCGGGTCGTCCGGGTGCGCCAGTTGGCTGTCCATCTTGCCGGCGGTGTAAAACAGCCTGGCCAGGCCTACCGCGCCCAGCGCATCCAGCCGGTCTGCGTCTTGCACGATTTGTGCTTCCAGTGTTTGCGGGGTGATGGCGGCAGAAAAACTATGTGCTTCGATAGCGTGGCCCACAGCGGCCAACTTGTCGGCCGGAAAGCCTGCCCCCGCCAGCTCGCGGCAGGCCAGCGCAGCAGCCTGGCGTGAGGCCAGGTGGCGCTCCGGGTGGTTCTTGGGCAGGTTCACCAGGTCGTGCAGGTAGCAGGCTGCCATCACCACCAAGGCATCGGCTTGCGGGTAGTGGGCCAGCAACTGGGTGGCGCTTTGCCATACACGCTGCAGGTGGGCCTGGTCGTGGGCGCCGTCGTTGCCGGCGTGGTGGGCTGCCAGCTGGCGGCAGTGGGTTTGCCAGTGTGTCAGATCGTGCGTCATGGAACGGCTTTCCGATAAGGGCCGCCCATTTAAAAAGCCTGGCATCAGACTGTAAATGCACGCGTGGCAAAAAAAACAAAAGCGCCCTGCAGGGCGCTTTTGTCGGCATGAAGCGGGTTATTTTTTGCCTTTGATGCTTTCTTCCAGCTCTTGGAAGGTAGGGCGCTCGGTGGAGTACAGCACCTTGCGGCCAAATTCGACGGCCG
>JAIXTB010000060.1 GCA_027484385.1 Neisseriaceae bacterium
CAACAATGGTGCCGTGCCGTGAGGCAAACGCCGCCATGATCAGGCGTCAAAGCCACCTACCAGGTACTAGTTTCTATCGTAGCGGCAATTGAATTGGCCTATTGCATGCACCGCCGTTTGTCCAGCGTACGGAGATTCAGCCCAGCGCCATGCCGTCCATGCACCGGACAGTAACATCACAGGGTAGTACGCTAAAGGATGGTATTTTCAATGTGCGGGCCAGAAATCTGAACAGGCCGCGAGGCGCGGCGTGCACCGCCACTGGTGATCGTGATGGCAGCGGCGCGGCGGCGACGCTCGAGCGCGCCGCGTCGGCGCCAGACGGCCCCACCGGTGACGAGGTTGCCGGTGCAGCCAGTGCCGTGGGCACCCCTGCTGAGCCGGCCGCCGGCCGCCCCCGCCCACCACGAGTCGGCGCTGCCGCGGCTGCGACCGCCACGCTCGCTGCCACGGGCGTTGCAAGCTACGCCCTGCTGTCCTCCGCCCCCGAGCTGCCGCCGCACGCCATCGTCGTGGCCGACGACCTGACCCCGTCGCAGCTTACCCGCCTGCCGCGCGAGCAGCTGGCCGGTGTGGTGCTGGCCCGTGGCGGCGCCACCAACCACGTGGCCATCCTGTGCCGTGCGCTGGCCATCCCCGCGCTGGTCGCCTGCGGCCCGGCCGCGCTGACGCTGGCCGCCGGTAGCGCGGCGCTGCTGAACGCCGGTGAAGGCTGGCTGGACGGCGCAGCCGATGCCGCCGCACTGGATGCTGCCCGCCAGGACATTGCCCAGCGCGAACAGCGCCGCCGCACCTTGCGCGAGCAGTCTGCCGGCCAGGCTCGTACCCGTGATGGTGTGGCGATCGAGGTGGCGGCCAACATCGCCAACGCTGCCGAAGCGCGCGACGCGGTGCTGAACGGTGCCGACGGCGTGGGCCTGCTGCGTACCGAATTCCTCTTCATCGACCGACACGACGCCCCCAGCGAAGACGAACAGCGCGCCGCCTGCCAGGACGTGCTGGACGCGCTGCAAGGCCGCCCGGCCATCATCCGCACGCTGGATGCCGGTGGCGACAAGGACGTGCCCTACCTGCCGCTGCCTGCCGAGGACAACCCGGCGCTGGGTCTGCGCGGTATCCGCACCGGCTTTGCCATGCCCGAGGTGCTGGATACCCAGCTGCGCGCCCTGCTGCAAGTGAAGCCGCTGTCGCGCCTGCGCATCCTGCTGCCCATGGTGGCCGACCTGGCCGACCTGCAGCGCGTGCGCCAGCGCCTGGACGAGCTGGCCGCCGAGCTGGGCGTGGCCGAGCGCCCGCAGCTGGGCGTGATGATCGAAGTACCGTCGGCCGCCTTGCTGGCCGACCAGCTGGCCCAGCACGCCGATTTTCTGTCCATCGGTACCAACGACCTCACCCAGTACACCCTGGCCATGGACCGCTGCCACCCGGCACTGGCGGCCAACCTTGACGCCCTGCACCCGGCGCTGCTGCGCCTGATCGCGCTTACCGTGCACGGCGCGGCCAAGCACGGCAAGTGGGTAGGCGTGTGCGGTGCGCTGGCGTCCGACCCGCAGGCCACGCCGGTACTGGTAGGCCTGGGCGTGACCGAGCTGTCGGTGAGCCCGCAGCTGGTACCGGAAATCAAGGACGCGGTACGCCGCCTGGACAGCACCGCCTGCCAGCAGCTGGCGCTGGACCTGCAGGCGCTGAATTCGGCGCAACAAGTGCGGGCGCGGTTACAAGCCGACGCCGCCGCCTTGCTGCGCTGACCTGGTCAGGCCGCCGCATCCTCCCACCTGGCGGCCTGCATTAAAACGAAGAGGAGAAACACAGTGAGTACTTCAAGCAAGTTTGCCGGCGTACAGCAGCTGGGCCGCGCCCTGATGCTGCCGATCGCCGTCCTGCCGGTGGCAGGTCTGCTACTGCGCCTGGGTCAGCCCGACCTGATGGGCATACCCGTGATGGCGCAGGCCGGGGATGCCATTTTCGGTAACCTGGCACTGCTGTTCGCCATCGGGGTGGCCGTGGGTTTTGCCAAGGACAACAACGGTGCGTCCGGCCTGGCCGGTGCCATCGGCTACCTGGTGCTGACCGCGGTGCTGAAAGTGATCGACGCCAAGATCAATATGGGCGTGTTGGCGGGCATTACCGCCGGTATCAGCGCCGGCCTGCTGTACAACCGCTACAAGGACATCGCGCTGCCGTCCTACCTGGCCTTTTTTGGCGGGCGCCGCTTTGTGCCGATCGTTACCGGCTTTGCCATGCTGCTGGCCGGCGTGGTGCTGGGCTATATCTGGCCACCTATCCAGCAGGGCATCGACGCGGTAGGCCACTGGGTAATCGGCGCAGGCGAGTTTGGCCTGTTTGTATACGGCGTGCTGAACCGCATCCTGATCGTCACCGGCCTGCACCACATCATCAATACCTTTGCCTGGTTCCAGCTGGGCGACTTTACCGATGCCGCCGGCAAGGTGGTACACGGTGACCTGACCCGCTTCTTTGCCGGTGACAAAACCGCCGGCATGTTCATGTCCGGCTTCTTCCCGGTGATGATGTTCGGCCTGCCGGCTGCTTGCCTGGCCATGTACCGCGCCGCACGCCCGGAAAACAAGGCTGCCGTGGGTGGCGTGCTGCTGTCCATGGGCCTGACCGCCGCGCTGACCGGTGTCACCGAGCCGGTAGAGTTTGCCTTCATGTTCCTGGCCCCGGCGCTGTACGCCATCCACGCGGTGCTGACCGGCATCTCGATGGCGCTGATGCACACCCTGGGCGTGAAGCTGGGCTTTGGCTTCTCGGCTGGTTTGTTCGACTACGTGCTGAACTTCGGTATCGCGCAGAAACCGCTGCTGCTGATCCCCATCGGCCTGGCGTACTTTGCCGTGTACTACGCCCTGTTCACCTTCTTCATCAAGAAATTCAACCTGATGACCATGGGCCGCGAAGAAGCGGTAGCCGGTGCCCCCGCCGCTGCCAGCCTGGGTGGCAAAGGTAGCGATCGTGCACGTGGCTTTATCGGCGCGCTGGGCGGTGCGGCCAACCTGAAAAGCGTCGACGCGTGCACCACCCGCCTGCGCCTGCAGGTTGTCAGCAACGACGCCGTAGACGAAGCCGCGCTGAAAGCGGTGGGTTCGCGCGGCATGATCAAACCTGCTGCCGGTAGCGTACAAGTGGTGCTGGGGCCGGAAGCCGAGCTGGTAGCGGACGAAATCCGCGCCGCGCTGGCCAACCCGCAAGCCGTGGCCGCCGATGGCGGCGCATTGAAAGCCGCGCTGGGCGGTGCGGCCAACATTCGTGCCGTGGAAGTGGTTGCCGGCAGCCGCCTGCGTGTAGAGCTGGCCGACGCCAGCCGCGTGAACGAAGGTAGCCTGAAAGCCTTGGGCGTGAGCGGCATCATGGCCATGCCAGGCAACCTGGTACACCTGGTAGTAGAAGGCGGCGACCCCGCCGCGCTGGCCAGCCAGCTGCAGTAAACACGTAGCCCGCCCCGGTGCCTGCATGGCGCCGGGGCACGACAAGACAGGCGGGCGTTTGCCACTTAGTGGCAGGTGCCGCCCCGTGGTAAGCCTGGGCATCCTGACCCATGGCTTTGCTCTCCTTCCACCCTGGCGCCGCCGGGGTGTTTTTTTGCGCTATAGTGAAATCGATTCCAGTTGGCGATGGCCGTAGCTTATGCTGCAGCGCAAGGCAAGCCATGTTGGCCTCAAGTCGCGTGCGACAAGGCATGCCGGGCAGCAAAGTGTTGGTAGTACGCCCACTACAGAATTGTAAGGGATTGAGTACAAGCCCGATTGGGACAAGGATGTACCCATAGCAAGCGTGCAGCTGGCACGCAGGATTCACCCGATAATCAGGAGACACAACATGGCACTGAAACTCGCCATCAACGGGTACGGCCGTATCGGCCGCATGGTATTGCGCGCCTGGCAAGAACGTTTTGCCGATAAGGATATTGAAATCGTTGCCATCAACGATCTGGGCAACCCTGAACTGCACGCCCACCTGACCAAATACGACTCCATCCACGGCCCATTCCCAGGCACCGTGGCGCTGGAAGGCGACAAGCTGGTGATCAATGGCAAGCCTATCCAGCTGCTGTCGGTACGCAACCCGGCCGAGCTGCCGTGGGGCGACATGGGCGTGGACATCGTGCTGGAATGTACCGGCATCTTCACCAAACGCGACAAGGCTGGCCTGCACCTGCAAGCCGGTGCCAAGAAAGTGCTG
>JAIXTB010000297.1 GCA_027484385.1 Neisseriaceae bacterium
CGCGCTGAAGATCAATATCCCCGAAAACGCCAACCTGATCCGCAACATGATGCAGGCGGCGCTGTACGTGCACGACCACCTGGTGCACTACTACCACCTGCACGCGCTGGACTGGGTAGACGTGGTGTCGGCGCTGAAGGCCGACCCCAAGCGCACCAGCGAGCTGGCACAAAGCATTTCCAGCTGGCCATTGTCCAGCCCCGGCTACTTCCGTGACCTGCAGTCGCGGCTGAAGCGCTTTGTGGAAAGCGGCCAGCTAGGCCCGTTCCGTAACGGCTACTGGGGCCACCCGGCCATGAAGCTGCCGCCGGAAGCTAACCTGATGGCGGTAGCGCACTACCTGGAAGCGCTGGATTTCCAGAAAGAAATCGTCAAGATCCACACCATCTTCGGCGGCAAGAACCCGCACCCGAACTGGCTGGTAGGCGGCATGCCGTGCGCCATCAACGTGGATGACACCGGCGCGGTGGGCGCCATCAATATGGAGCGGCTGAACCTGGTGAAACAGGTGATCGACCGTACCATCGAGTTCTGCGAGCAGGTGTACGTGCCGGACGTGATCGCCATTGCCGGCTTCTACCCCGAGTGGTTCAAGATCGGCGGCGGCCTGGCCGGCCAGAGCCTGCTGTCCTACGGCGACTTCCCGGCCCGTGCCAACGATTACAGTGCGGCCAACCTGCTGCTGCCGCGTGGTGCCATCATCAACGGCAAGTTCAGCGAGATCCACCCGGTGGACCTGTACGCACCGGACGAGATCCAGGAGTTCGTTACCCACAGCTGGTACAGCTACGGCGACGACAAAAAAGGCCTGCACCCGTTCGACGGCATTACCGAGCCCAAATTCGAGCTGGGGCCGAACCACAAAGGCACCAAGACGCGCATCGAGTCGCTGGACGAGTCGGCCAAATACTCGTGGATCAAGTCGCCACGCTGGAAAGGCCACGCCATGGAAGTAGGCCCGCTGGCGCGCTACCTGATTGGCTATCACCAGAACAAAGCCGAGTTCAAAGAGCCGGTAGACGCCCTGCTCAAGCACTTCAATGCGCCGCTGGAGGCCATGTTCTCCACCAACGGCCGTACTGCCGCGCGCGCGCTGGAGTCGGTATGGGCCGCCCGCCAGATGGCCAGCTTCTACGACCAGCTGATCGCCAATATCAAGAACGGCGACACCGCCACGGCCAACGTCGAAAAATGGGACCCGTCCACCTGGCCGGCGTCGGTAAAAGGCGTGGGCTTTACCGAGGCACCGCGTGGCGCGCTGGGCCACTGGCTGAAAATCGAGAACACCAAGATCGACAGCTACCAGTGCGTGGTCCCCACCACCTGGAACGCCGGCCCGCGCGACGACAAGGGCCAGATCGGCGCCTACGAAGCCTCGCTGATGGGCACCAAGATGGCGGTGCCGGACCAGCCGCTGGAGATACTGCGCACGCTGCACAGCTTCGACCCGTGCCTGGCCTGCTCCACCCACGTGATCGGCGACGATGGCGGCGAGCTGGTGAAGGTACAGGTGCGCTAATGGCTAAGGTTGGCCGCATGCGGCCAACCCTGTGGCCCCAGACCCGGCTGCCGCCACCGCACACCCCGGCGGCGGCCGGATCGCCGGAATGGCCCGCGGCGGGGGCTGCACTCCCCTGCCGCGGCGCTGCCGGTTTATCAGAGCCGCGTCACAGTCCGCGCCGCTGTCGTGGCTGGCTGTGACCCAAGACTCAGGAGCAAGCGATGAAAAGCTATGATTTTGACGGCAACGCCCCGCAGGGGCTGGGCCGCAAGGTAACGTCGGTTTACGTATACGAGGCACCGGTACGGCTGTGGCACTGGGTCACCGTGCTGTGCATCATCACCCTGTCGCTGACCGGCTATTTTATTGGCAAGCCGCTGCCCAGCGTGCCGGGCGAGGCCACCTTCCAGTACGTGATGGGCTATATCCGCTTTGCCCACTTTGCTGCCGGCTACGTGCTGGCTGCCGGGCTGGTGGGGCGGTTGTACTGGGCCATCGTGGGTAACCACCACGCGCGCGAGATCATTCTGGTGCCGGTGTGGGATAAAGCCTGGTGGCAGGAGTTTTTCTTTGAAATCCGCTGGTACCTGTTTATCGAGCGCTACCCCAAGAAATACATCGGCCACAACCCGGTAGGCCAGATCGCCATGGCCAGCTTTATCTGGGCCACGCTGTTCATGTGCGCCACCGGCTTTGCGCTGTACGGCGAAGGCACCGGTGAGGGCAGCTGGGCGCACAGCACCTTTAACTGGGTGATTGTGGCGTTTGGCAACAGCCTGGACGTGCACAGCTGGCACCGCCTGGGCATGTGGGCGATTTTGCTGTTCGTGATGATCCACGTGTACGCCGCCATCCGCGAGGACATCATGTCCAAGCAGAGCATGGTCTCCACCATGATCAGCGGCTTTCGCATGTTCAAGGATTAAGGCCTGTCGATAGGCTTTTTGTGTTACGCCGGCACGCTACACAGTGCCGGCAAACGAGAGTTGTAGAGTGTGTGGGTAAGTTTGGGCCGGGGGCGACCCCGGCCATTTTTTCAGAGGTTGGCCGCATGGCACGCAATATCCTGACCACCCGTACCCCTATCGCCCCCGGGCGCTTTCTGTACAGCCGCTTTCTGCGCCCGGCCGGCCTCACGCAAACGCACGCGGCCAACCAGCTGGGGCTGTCGCGCCGCCGCCTGAATGAAATCATCCAGGGCCACCGCAGCATTACCCCCGACACCGCGCTGCGGCTGTCGCTGCTGTTTGGCCTGCCGCCGCGCTTCTGGCTGGACCTGCAGGGCGACTGGGACCTGGCGCAAGCACGGCGCAAGCTGCAGCAAGCCGCCTGAGCGCTCAGCCGGGTGGCACGCCCGGCCAGCGCAGCGCCACCCACTGCGCGGTACTGAGCTGGCAAAACGGGTAAAGAATGCTTTCCTCTTTTTCACAATGCTGCTGTAGCTGGCGTTGCAGTACCCCGGCCAGGGGGTTGCTCAGCGCCAGATCGTGCTGCTGTACGGCCTGGAATAACGCTTCCATCAGCTCGCGCAGCTGCTCGTGCTCGTAGCGCATCACCTCTGTAGGGCCGAGCTGCTGGCCGCTTAGCTGTTCGTACAGCGGGTACAGTACCTGCTCTTCGTCGGCAAAGTGGCTGTCCAGCTCGGCACAAAAATCATGGCAGGCGCGCTGCGCCTGTACCCAGTGTTGCTGCGCGATATGGCGCTGCAGCGCCTGGAGCAGCTGCTGGCAATGGCGGTGTATGTGTATCAGATAGTCTGCTGGTTTCATCGGGTATCCAGTGTCCTGGTAGCCCTGGCAGCACCGTGCTGTACGGGCTGATTCCAGTATTGCACCGCCCGCCCCCCCGTAACTGACGCGGATCAAATACCAACCCACCTACCCGTACGGCATGTAAAAACAGGCCAGCGCGGGTGCCAGGGCAGACTGTGATATCATGTCGGCTCCGGTTTTAACCCGTTTCCCGCCTGCTTTACCCGATGTTCTCATCGCCCAAGCATCGCCTCTGCCCTTTGGTCGCGACGTCTGTTCGACGCACATAGAGTCCAGCTCGTACCGCACCAAAGGTTTGCCATGCCAGGCTATGCAGTGAAAACCCAGCACGTTCACGTGGCTGGGGCGCCCGATCTCGTCATCCGATCCCTGCTGGATAACCAGCAATACGCCGACCCGTTAGGCGAAGCCGCCGCACTGGGCATTTCCGAAGCCAGCTGGCCGCTATTTGGCCTGGTATGGCCATCGGCACAAAAGCTGGCCGACCTGATGCAGGGCTGGGAACTGGGGACACAACGCATTCTGGAAATAGGCTGCGGCCTGGGGCTGGCCAGCCTGGTGATACAGCGCCGCGAAGGCAATATCACCGCCAGCGACTGCCACCCGCTGACCGCCGGCTTTCTGGCGGCCAACGTAGCACTGAACGCGCTGCCACCGCTGCCCTACCTGACCGGCAACTGGGGGCACACCAACCCAGGGCTGGGCGAGTTCGACCTGATCATCGGCAGCGATGTGCTGTACGAGCGCGACCAGCCGCTGACGCTGGCCGCGTTTATTGCCCTGCATGCCGCGCCAGCCGCACAGGTCATCATCATCGACCCGAACCGCGGCAACCGCAGCCTGTTTCACCGCCAGATGGCTTTGCTGGGCTTTACGCTGAACGAAAGCATGATCGAGGCCCCACTGTGGGATGGCACGCCCTACCGTGGCCGCCTGCTGCACTACCAGCGTAGCCTGCCACCCGCCAGCCTGTGCTAGCCTTGCCCCACATGAAAAAAGCCCACCGCAAAAGGTGGGCTTTTTCTATACAGCGGGCAGCGCGCTAGCTCGGGCTCATCGCCGGGGCCTTGCTCTGCAGGGCACGCCCCTGCACCGGCACGGTGGCATCCTGCTGCACCGGCTCCGGGTCTACGCTAAGCCAGCGCTTCATGCTCAAGCCGCCGGTGACCGTGGCCGTGGCCGCATCCTTGCACGACAGGCACACCGGCTTGCCGGTGCGCTCGCGAATCGCCGCATCCACCCTGGCGCCATGCAGCACTTTGGCGTTGTCACGCTGCCACTCCAGCAGCGTATTGGCCAAGTGGCGGTAGGACGGGTCTTTCATGCCGTAGATATCACGGTAGGCCGTCAGCCACAGCTCGCCGGCTTCGTCTTCGTTCAGCACCAGCGGCTGGTAGGCAATGGTCACCTGTGCGCCGTTGCTCACCCAATCGGCCAGCGCCAGCGCGTTTTCGTTCTTCAGACGCACACAGCCATGGCTACGCACCCCCGGCACGCTGCCAGGCTGGTTGGTACCATGAAAGCCCAGGCCCAGGCGCGGCTCGCCAAAACGGATGAACACCTTGCCCAGCGGGTTTTCCGGCCCCGGTGGCACCTCGGTTTTCACCGGCTGGCCTTTTTTGGCCATTTCAGCCTGGATGGACTTGGGTACATGCCAGGTAGGGTCGCGGTGTATGCCGGTAATACTGTAGCTGCCAGTCGGCGTACGCGTGATCTGTTTGCCCACCGCTACCGGGTAGCTGCGCAGCAAAACACCATCCTGATACAGCAACACGCGGGTTTGCGGCAGGTTTACCACCAGATGCTGGCCCACAGGGGCAATCTCGACATCCGGTTCCGGGGTAGAAGCCCATACAGTGCTACTGACTAAGGCAAAGAGGGCAAGGCTGGGCTTGAGTGTCAATTTGGTACTTTGAACAGGTTGCAATAGCGAGGATGGTAGCAGATGCGGCGTGGTTTGTTGCAATGCCATGCGGCCAAGCTGGCGCCGTGCGTTTTGCTGTGGTTTCTGCGACAATTGCGGCCTTTGCCAACGCATTTTGACTTTAAAAAACAATGACTCAACAGCAACAAATCGCCCAGATCGAATCCCTGGACCATGAAGGACGTGGTGTTGCCCACGTCGAAGGCAAGACAATATTTATCGAAGGCGCGCTGCCTTACGAGGTAGTTACTTACAGCAGCTTCCGTAAAAAACCCAGCTACGAGAACGCTGTAGCCGTGGATGTGTTGAAAGATAGCTACATGCGCACCCAGCCATCCTGTCCGCACTATGGCGTATGCGGTGGCTGCTCCATGCAGCACGTCGAGTTCACCGCCCAGGTCGCCATCAAGCAGCGCGTGCTGGAAGATAACCTGGCCCGCATCGGCAAAGTACGCCCGCAAGTGGTGATGACCCCTATCGCCGGCCCGGCCTGGGGCTACCGCCACCGCGCCCGCCTGTCCGCCCGCCTGGTAGAGAA
>JAIXTB010000223.1 GCA_027484385.1 Neisseriaceae bacterium
CCCATGCTGGATCAAGCGCGTGACGCCGGTGGCTTCGACGATATGTACGTCGGCCAGCCGGACAAAACCATGACCCAGTTTACCGGCGCTGCCCCGGTGCCACCGGGCTACGACCCTACCGGCCGCCCATGGTATCTGGCTGCCAAAGATGCCGCCGGCCCCATCGCTTCGCCACCGTACATCGATGCTGCCACCAAACGCCCCATCATCACCTTCGCCCAGGCGCGCAAGGATGGTGGCCAGCTGGTAGCGGTAGCCGGTGGTGACGTGACCCTGGCACGCGTGGTGCAAGAAGTGACCGCCGCCAAGCTGCCCGGTGAGGGTTTTGCTTTCCTGGTGACCGCTGAAGGCGACGTGATTGCCCACCCGCAAAAAGATTCCGGCCTGAAGAAAATCGGCGAAGTGATGCCTGGTTTTGATCTGGGTGCGCTGGCTAAAGATGGCCAGATTCAGGAAGTATCCGTAGACGATGCCACCAGCCTGGTAGCGCTGTACCCGGTGCCGAAAACCAGCTGGCTGTTTGGTGTGGTGGTGCCGAAGTCTGCCGCACTGGCCCCGGTAAAACAACTGCTGACCGTGATGATCGGCCTGGCGGTCGCAGCGCTGCTGCTGGCCGGTATCCTGGCCTACGCTGGTGTGGCCAAAATGCTGGCCCCGCTGAATGTGCTGCATAAAGCCATGGCCGAGGTGGCCAGTGGCCAGGGTGACCTCACCAAAACCCTGCCGGTAGGCAACCGTGACGAAGTCGGCCAGATCGCCGAAGCATTCAACCAGTTTGTAGCCAAGCTGCGCGAGATGTTCATCACCGTGCGTGACGAATCGGATGCACTGGCCCGCGATGCGGCCGACCTGAACCGCGTAGCCGAGCAGATCGCCCAGGACTCGCGCGTGCAGTCCAGCGAGCTGTCGGCTACTGCCGCCACCATTGAGGAAATCACGGTCAGCATCAACCACATTGCTGACCACGTGGGTGAAACCGAAGCCCTGGTATCGCGTTCACGCAGCAACTCGGTGGAAAGCCACCGCGCCATGACCGAAGTAGAGCGCGAAGTGCAGTCCATCCTGCACGCGGTATCGTCGCTGCATGGCGTGATGGGCAGCCTGTCTGGCCAGTCCGAGCAGATCAAGGGCATTGTCGGCGTGATTCGCGATATTGCCGACCAGACCAACCTGCTGGCGCTGAACGCCGCCATCGAAGCGGCTCGTGCTGGCGAAAGCGGCCGCGGCTTTGCCGTGGTAGCGGACGAGGTGCGCAAGCTGGCCGAACGTACTGCTACGGCCACCGTGCAGATTGCCGAGATGATCGACACCGTGATTCGCCGCACCGGCGAGGCCATTAGCCACGCCGATGTCACCAACGAAAAAGTGAGCTCCGGCGTGACCCTGTCGCGTGAGGCTGCCAGCAAGGTAGAGGAGATCAAACACAGCGCCGAGGAGATTTCCTCGCGCATGAGCGAAATCACCTCGTCCACCGCTGAGCAGGGCGTGGCCACCAACGAAATGGCGCGCAGTGCCGAGCGTGTGAACGTGATGGCGCAGCAAACCGATACCAGCCTGCAAGAAGCCCTGGCCACCATCAACGTGCTGGCTTCCCGTGGCGACGAGCTGAAAGCCCTGGTAGCCCGGTTCCGCTTGTAATCGTGGCGGCGGCCAGCAAGCCGGTCTGGCTTACTGGCCGCCTGCCCGCAATCAGACAAGCCCTGTTTGCCTTGCAAGCAGGGTTTATTTTCAAACGCGTGAGCCCCTTAGCCGGGCTCGCTTCGCATGTAGAGGCAGCTATGCAAGACCCGTTGGCCGCAGTGGCTATTAATGATGTGATCATTCTGGATGGCGCCATGGCATCCGAGCTGGAGCGCCGTGGCTGCGACCTGAACGACGCGCTATGGTCGGCGCGCGTGCTGCTGGAAGCCCCCGAGCTCATCCGTCAGGTGCATTACGACTACTACGTGGCTGGTGCGGATGTGGCCACCACCGCCAGCTACCAGGCCAGTTTTGAAGGCTTTGCCAAGCGCGGCATTGGCCACGAACAGGCAGTGGCGCTGATGCAGCAGTCGGTACGCCTGGCGCAAGAAGCGCGCGATGCCTTCTGTGCCGATGCGGCCAACCTGGCTGGGCGCAAGCCGCCGCTGGTGGCGGCCTCGGTAGGCCCCTACGGTGCCATGCTAGCCGACGGTTCCGAATACCGTGGTGGCTACGGCCTGAGCGTACAACAGCTGATGGATTTCCACCGTCCGCGTATCGCGGCGCTGTTGGCCGCCGGCCCCGACCTGCTGGCCGGCGAGACCTTCCCCTGCGCCGAAGAAGCGCTGGCGCTGGCCACGCTGCTGCGTGACGAGTTCCCCGATGCGCGCGCCTGGGTCAGCTTCTCGTGCCGCGATGCGGCCAAGCTGAGCGACGGCACCCCGCTGGCCGACGCCGTGGCCGCCCTGGCCGATTTTCCGCAGATCGTGGCCGTGGGCGTGAACTGCACCGCGCCGCGCCACATTGCACCATTATTGGGCGAGGCGGCACGGGTTTCGGGCAAACGCCTGCTGACCTACCCCAACTCGGGCGAGAGCTACGACGCCACCACCAAAACCTGGCACGGCAGCAGCGACCCCGGTGCCTTTGCCGATGCCGCCCGCCAGTGGCGAGCAGCCGGCGCTGCCTGCATTGGTGGCTGCTGCCGCACCACGCCCGAAGACATCCGCGCGCTAAGCGCTTGGCTGCGCCCGGTTGCCCGCTAGGTACTGACAGCAGCGTTGATCTGCGCTGTGCATGACAAGGCCCCGCCACCCGGCGGGGCCTTGTGCTTTTGCGCCGTGCCGCCACCTAGGCGCGGCACAATGCGCTGGCAAGCTTGTTGCTTATCGAAATATGCGCCAGCCTGCCTACCCGGCAAGCGTGGCGGCCTTGTCCCGATACACCACCACGGTAAGCACATGACTAGCGAAAGCAAGTGCCTGAATGGCGGACACAATCCGCTGGCACATACCTGGCCAGAAGACCTGCTGGCATTCCTGATTGGTACCTCCTTTATCGGCCTGGGCATGGCCATGTTCGCGCAGGCCGGCTTGTTGACCGGTGGCACCGCCGGCGTAGCCTTCCTGCTGCACTACTACAGTGGTGCCTCGTTTGCCTGGCTGTTTTTCCTGATCAACCTGCCGTTTTACTGGCTGGCACTGCGCCAGATGGGGCGTGCCTTCACGCTGCGTACCTTTGTGGCGGTGGCGCTGGTGTCGCTGTTTTCCAGCCTGCACCGCACGCTGTTTCCGTTTGCCGGGGCGCTTAACCCGTATTACACCGGCCTGCTGGGAGGCTTGCTGATCGGCATGGGCGTGATTGCGCTGTTCCGCCACAAGGCCAGCGTGGGCGGGGTGAATATCCTGGCGCTATACGTGCAGCAGCGTTACGGCCTGCGTGCGGGCAAGCTGCAGTTCGGTTTCGACCTGCTGGTCATGGCCAGCGCGCTGCTGGTCGCAGGTTGGCCGCAGCTGCTGGGGTCCTTGATCGGCGCGGCGGCCATGAGCCTGGTGATCGGTTTTTACCACCGGCCCGACCGCTACATTGCCCAGTCCTGACCTGCCGGGTGAAATATTGCGCTGGCGTGTTGCTGTCATACCTGCTGTGCGGGCTGATGGGCGTTAATGGCAAATTATCGCAACAATGTTGCCAATATTTATTTAATGAAAGTTAATTGATGTTGCTTCGTTGCGATTGTTGGCAGTATTGATAAAATGGCAAAATTGTTGCAACGCAATAGAAAGCCCGACATGAGTGCCACTACCACCCTGACACCCCATAACGACGATCAGCTCAGCCATACCTGGCTGGAAGATGTGCTGGCCATTGTGGTGGGTACGCTGCTGATTTCTTTTGGTGTGGCCATGTTCAAGAGCGCCGGTCTGCTGACCGGCAGTACCGCGGGGCTGGCTTTCCTGCTGCACTACCAGACCGGCGTGCCGTTTGGCGTGGCGTTTTCACTGATCAACCTGCCGTTTTACTGGTTGGCAGTCAAACGCATGGGCTGGCTGTTTACGCTGAAAACCTTTGTGGCAGTGAGCCTGCTATCGGTGTTTACCAGTCTGCACGGCCAGTTTGCCCATTTTGGCGGGCTGAACCCGTTTTACAGCGGGCTGATCGGCGGCTTGATGATGGGCATGGGGTTTATTGCGCTGTTTCGCCATAAGGCCAGCCTGGGCGGGGTCAATATTCTGGCGCTGTTCCTGCAGGACCGTTACGGCATCCGTGCCGGCAAGCTGCAGCTGGGGGTGGATATGGTCATCCTGCTGGCCTCGCTGTTCCTGGTCAGCGTACCAGCGCTGCTGGGTTCCATTTTGGGGGCGGCGTCGCTGAATATGGTGATTGCCATGAACCACCGGCCGGATCGCTATATCGGTACTTGAGTCGTGCACCACCCATGAAAAAACCGGCCAGAGGCCGGTTTTTTTGTGCCATGCCTTACCAGGCTGGCTTATTCCACAAAACGCATCTTGTAGCTCTTGGCCTTGATCTTGCCCGCGCTCAGGCGCTCGAAAGCCTGCTGGGCAATGTGACGATCCAGTGCGACAAAAGTGTTGAACTCGAACACGGTGATTTTGCCCACCTGTTTGCCATCCACGCCGCCTTCGCCGGTGAGCGCGCCCAGAATGTCGCCCGGGCGCAGCTTGTCACGCTTGCCGCCGGCAATTTCCAGCATCACCATTGGTGGCAGCAGCGGGCCGCCCGGTGCCGGTTTCAGGTCGGCCAGCTCTTCCCAGGCCAGGTCGGCTTTCTGGTATTCCTCGATGCTGGCGGCGCGGCGTGCGTCGCTGGGGCTCACCAGCGTCAGCGCCAGGCCGTGCTTGTCGCCACGGCCGGTACGGCCAATACGGTGGATGTGTACTTCCGGGTCGTGTGCCACGTCCACGTTGATCACCAGGTCCAGGTCCTTGATGTCCAGGCCGCGGGCGGCCACGTCGGTGGCCACCAGGGTGGTGATGGTCTTGCCGGCAAAGCGCGCCAGGATCTGGTCACGGTCGCGCTGTTCCAGCTCGCCGTACAGCGCTTCGGCGCTAAAGCCGGCTTGCTGCAGCTCGGCCACCAGCTCTTTGCAGCGCTGTTTGGTATTGCAGAAGGCCAGGGCAGAGGTTGGCCGCACGCTGTGCAGCACGCGGGCCACGATGTCCAGGCGCTGGTCCGGGTCGATCTCGTACCACCATTGCTCGATCTGGCCGGCGTCGTGCAGGGCTTCTACCTTCACCATGTGCGGCTGTTTCATGAACTGCTCGGCCAGCTTGCGGATGTTGTCCGGGTAGGTGGCGCTGAACATCAGCGTCTGGCGGCTACGCGGGCAGGCGCGCACGATGCCGACGATTTCTTCGATAAAGCCCATGTCCACCATGCGGTCGGCTTCATCCAGTACCAGGGTTTTGACCCCGGCCAGCTCCAGCGTGCCACGCGACAGGTGGTCTTGCAGGCGGCCAGGGGTGCCGACCACGATGTGGGCACCGTGCTCCAGCGAGGCGCGTTGCGGCGCCATGGGCGTACCGCCGCACAGGGTGATGACCTTGATATTGTCGATGCAGCGCGCCAGGCGGCGGATTTCCTGCGCGACCTGGTCGGCCAGCTCGCGTGTGGGGCACAGCACCAGTGCCTGAATGGCAAACCAGCGCGGGTTGATATTGGTGAGCAGACCCAGGCCAAATGCTGCTGTCTTGCCGCTGCCGGTTTTGGCCTGTGCGATCACGTCGCGGCCATCCAGTACGGCTGGCAGGCTTTCTGCCTGGATGGCGGTCATGCTGGTGTAGCCCAGGCTATCGAGGTTGGAAAGCAGGTTTTGCGGCAGTTGCAGGGCGCTGAATTTGGCTTTGTTCACAATGACTTGGCGTGGGTTGATATGGCAAGGCGCGGAGTGTAGCAGCTGGCGGCGTTGCGGCCAACCTTGGGCGCGATTTTAACGCGATGCGCGGCCCGGTTGGCTGCCGGGTGGCTGGCTGGCTAGGCGGAGCAGCTGGCCGTTGCGATCGTCGGCAAACCACAGCGCGCCGTCGGCCGCCTGGGCGATTTCTACCGGCCCGGCCGGGCCGCCTTGGCCGCGCCACGGCCCCAGCAGGGTGCGCGGTTTGCCCTGCGGCAGCCCTTTGCTATCGGTGGCGTAGGCCACAATGCGCTGGCCATGCTGACGATAGCCGTGCAGGCCTACCACCAGTTGGCCGCGCCAGGCGGCCGGTGCCTGTGGCCCCAGCCACCAGACCAGGCCCAGCGGCGCGCTGTGCGCCGGCAGCAGCAGGGCGGGCGCTTGCGTGCTGCTGCAGCGGTAGCGCGGGAACTCCGGTGCGTTCTGCTGCAGATCGTAGCAATACGGCCAACCGTAATGGCTGCCGGCTTGCAGCAGGTTCAGTTCGTCGTGCGGCAGCGCATTATCGTTCTTCAGCTGTAGCGGCAGGTGGATGCCGTCGCGGCTGTTTTCGGCCTGCAGCACGCTGCCATTGGGGTGGACGGCAATAGCCATGCTGTTGCGCAGGCCACGGGCAAACACCCCCAGGTTTTGCAGGCGGCCATCGGCCAGTACGCGGTAGCGGCGCACGCTGCCGGAGGGGTTGCTGCCTTCGGCCTCGGCGCACTGCGGCTGGCCGCGCTGCGTGTCGCAGTTGTCCGAGCTGCTGCCGATGTTCACGTACAGCGTGTTGCCCGCCAGCGTAAAGCTGGTAAGCGGGTGGCGCTGGCGCTGCGGCAGGGTGGCCACGGTGCGCCGCTGTGCCGGTGTCGCCAGGTTGAGCAGGCTGATGCGGCCAACCTCGCCCAGCAGCACACGGCCATCTGGCAGTATCGCTACGCTGTGCGGGCGGTCTAGCTGGCGTGCCAGTACCGTCTTCTGCCACGTTTTGCTGCTGCGTGTGAAGCGCAGCAGGCGGCCCGCCGCTGCATCCCAGCGTACCATCTCTGTCAGTAGCACGCTGCCGTCGGGCAGCATGGCGATGCCGCGTGGCAGCGTTAGCCCGCTGGCCACCACGCCAGCGCACAGGCCGGCTGCGCTGGGGGCGGCCAGCGCCGGCAGGCCGTGGCAGTTGGCCGCATAACTGGCACTGGCCAGCAGGGTGCTGCCCAGCAGCAGGATGTTCGCTATTTTCATAAATGGTTTGCTTTAATATGGCGGCCTCATTTGGAGGCATTGTTTAACGATAGCGTCAAAGTCCTGTCACGGTTGCGTCACGCACGCTGCCTACACTGCGCGCATTTCCCGATACGCAGGACGCATCATGCAGCGTGACAATATTGCCTTGTCTGCCGTGACCCAGGTGGCTGGCCATCTGCTGGACCAGCCCCCGGTGGTGGCACCGGACAGCAGCAACTACCAGGTGCTGGAAGTGTTTACCAGCCACGAAGGCCTGGCCAACCTGCCGGTAGTGCGTGATGGCCAGCCGCTGGGCATCATCAACCGCAACCATTTCATGAGCATGCTGGCGCGGCCGTTTCACCGCGAGATCTTTGGCCGCAAGCCCTGTACGGCTTTTATGGACACCAACCCGCTGGTGGTGGATTACCACCTGCCGCTGACCGAGCTGTCCTTTGTGGCGCTGCAGCGTGGTGGCAAGGTGCTGTCCGATGGTTTCATCATCACCGTAGACGGCACCTACGCCGGCGTGGGGCAGGGTGTGTCGCTGATGCAGGCGCTGGCCGACCAGCAGGCCGAAAAACACCGCCAGATGATGGATAGCATCCATTATGCCTCGGTAATCCAGCAGTCGTTTTTGCAAAGCTCGCGCCGCGACATGGCCGCCTGTCTGCAGGACTATTTCATGGTGTGGGAGCCGCGCGATGTGGTGGGCGGTGACTACTACTATTTTGTGAAGCGCGACGACGGCTTTTTTGTGGCGGTGATCGACTGCACCGGCCACGGCGTGCCCGGTGCCTTCATGACGCTGATCATGGCCTCGGCGCTAAAACAGGTGCTGGGCAGCCACGACCTGCACGACCCGGCCGCGCTGCTTGGGGCCATCAACCGCCAGGTGAAGGAATCACTGGGCCAGCTGGCCGACGATGAGCGCCACCCCGAGCTGCACGTGGAAGTGCGCAGCGACGATGGCATGGACTGCGCGTTTTGCTGGTACGACTACGCCAGCCACACGCTGACCTTTGCCGGCGCCAAAACCCCCATCTTCGTGCTGCCGCACAAGGGCGACGAGGTGGAGGTGGTGGACGGCAACAAGAAAGGCGTCGGCTACGTCAGCACGCCGCTGGATTACCAGTGGGACAACCGCAAAGTGAAGCTCAAACCCGGCAGCCGCCTGTATATCAGCACCGACGGCATCATCGACCAGATTGGCGGCGCCAAGCGCATCTGCTTTGGCAAAAAGCGCTTCAAGGAGCAAATCATCCAGCACGCCCAGCTGCCGATGGCACAGCAACAGCAGGCACTGCTGGACGCTTTTCACCAGTGGCAAGGCGAAAACAGCCGCCGCGACGACGTTAGCCTGTTTGGCGTACACATCAAGGAGCCACGCGCATGAGCCTGGACCACTTTTACCGCTTTCAAGACCTGGCCCGCCAGCAGAGCGTGGTCTTCTACTACACCGGCTATTTTTCGCAGGCCATCGTCAGTGCCATGGGCGACGCGCTGCGCCAGCGCCTGAACCAGACCGACGCCAGCAATGTGCAGCGCCGCAAACTGTTCTCGGTATTTATAGAAATGGCGCAGAACGTGGTGCATTACTCGGCCGAGCATCTGTCCGCCAGCGACAGTACCGACCAGGAAATCCGCCGTGGCGCGCTCTGGGTAGGCGAACAGAACGGCCACTTTTACGTGGTCTGTGCCAACCCGGTAGCGCGCGAGCAGGTTGGCCGCATCCGCGACAAGCTGATGCCGCTGCTGGGGATGAGTAACGACGACATCAAACAGCTGTACAAGCAAAAGCTGCGCAGCGACAACGATGCCGAAAGCAAGGGCGCCGGCCTGGGCTTTCTGACCGTGGCCCGTGAAGCCACCGAGCCGGTGGAGTTCGACTTTATCGACGAAGACGGCCCGCTCAGCCCCATTACCATGTTTTATCTGAAAGCTTCTATCTGATATGCAAAACCTTCATATCCCCGCCACCAGCTACAGCCCGCAAGTCGACTTTGATTTTGCCCGCCACCACCTGAGCCTGAGGGGCGAGAGCTACCCTGAAAACGCTAGCGTGTTCTTTGCCCCCATCATGGCGGCACTGGACGCCTACCTGACGCCACTGGACCACGTGCGCATTACCGTAGACGTGCAGCTGGCCTACTTCAACAGTGCCAGCACCAAGGCGATTCTGGCGATCTTTGAACGGCTGAATGCGGCAGCGGTAGCCGGCAACTACGTCACCGTTAACTGGCATAGCGACCCGGACGACGACACCATCATGGAGTTTGGCCAGGAGATCGCCGAAGACAGCCCGGCGCTGGACGTGCACCTGCTGGCGCTGGCCTGATCAACCCATCATCTCGCGGGCGGCGCGCAGCCCGGACAAATAGGCACCGTGCACGGTGGCAAAGTGCTGGCGCGAGGTGGCTTCCCCGGCAAAAAACAGCTTGCCCGCCAGCGGCGTGGCCAAGGTGTCACGCATGGCGGGCGTGCTGCCTACTGCATTAAACGAGTAGGCGCCGCCGGCGTACGGGTCGCTGTGCCAGCGGGTGATCTGCGCGGCAATCGGGGCGGGCGTGTCCGCGCCGAATAGCAGGCGCAGGCGCTGCATGGCGCTGTCGACAATGGCCCGGTCCGGCCAGCCTTCGAGCGTGCGGCTAAACTGCGCGGCATTAAAACCCAGCAGCACGGGTTGGCCGCTGGCCCCGTGCACGTTCAGCCACTCTACCCACTGGCCGCGCTCTGCCAGCGGTGGCAGGTATTCCAGCCAGTCTTGCTGCGGCCAGAACACGCGCTCGAAACGCAGATAGCATTTGTTGAAATCACCCATCCCCAGCGCCTGTATCGCCTGGCGATGCGGCGCAGGCAGGCTGGGCGAAAACTGCACGCTACCGGCCTGCAGCACCCCCAGCGGCAGGGTCAGCAGTACGCGGTCTGCCGCCCAGTGCCGGTTGGCGCTGTGCACGGTCACGCCCTGGCCTTGCCAGTCCACACGCTGTACTGCCTGCCCGGTTTCGATGGACAGCCCGCGTGCCAGATAGGTGATCAGCTGGCCAAAGCCGCCGGGAAACAGCCGGTCCTCGCCCTTGCCACCCTTGGCGCTGTCAAACCAGTGTGCCGATAACTGTTCGCCGCTGGCGGCGTATTCCTGTTCTATATCGCTATTCAATACAAACAGCAGCTGGCTGCGCTCGCGCGGCGACAGCCTGGCCCAGCCTAGTTGCTGTTGCAGCACAGTCAGTAGCGGCTGGTCTTCGGGGGCCTGCTGGGCGGTGCGTACCGCGCTTGAGAGGCGGCTGCGCCAGGTGGCAAGCTCGCGCTCCAGCGTGGCATCGGCCTCTTCGCCATCGCTGTCGTACAGCACGCTGCGCTCGTAATAGGTGGGGTAGGTGGCGGCACCGGCGGCACTGGCCAGCTGGGTTAGCGGGTTGCCGCTGCTGCCGTGTATCCAGGAGGCGCCCAGGTCCAGCGGCAGGCCGGGCCAAGCCTGGCTGGTCCACACCCGCCCGCCCAGGCGGCTGCGGGCCTCCAGTACGGTAACGTGGTGGCCGGCGTCGTGTAGCGCCCGTGCCGCCGCCAGGCCAGCCATGCCGGCACCGACCACGACAATGCGCTGGCGTTTCGCCGCGGGGGCGGCCAGGGCGGTGCTGGCCAGCGACAGGGCGGCCAGCTGCAGGAAAGTACGCTTGTGCATGGGTTTGCTCCCTTGGTTAGCTAGCGGCAGTGTGCCTTGCCGCATGGCCGCGATAAAAGCCGGGCTGCGTGTTGCCCGCAGTGCCTTGGCTGGCGTGTTGCAGACTACAGTATGCCCGCTGTCGGCAGCAGCAAAGCAGGGGGCTACGGCTAGCCATGAAGATGGGATGCGCTGTTTCCGTCTGCTAACGCCGGTGCATCAGGCATATCTTTCCCCGCTGTCTTTGTGCCTGGCATGGCGGGCTGGTTTGTCGCCAGATAGGGGCAAAAAAGAATTATCGAAGCTCTAAATGCTGCTGGCGAGGGCTTGGGCGGTAGCGTATACCAGCAAGGCTGTACCAAGGAGGGCTGCCATGATGCGTATAAAAAACAGGGGCTTGGCCGGCCGTGTGGCCAGGCTAGGGTTGGCCGCAGCGGTGCTGGCGGGGCTGGCATGGCCCGCGCAGGCGACGCCGCCGCCATTGCGGGTGTTGCTAAGGGAAAAACCGGCGACCGAGGGGCAGACGGAATCGGGTGCAGGATTCCAGTCGTCGCTGGGGGCGTTGCTGGCGCAAAAAATGAAGCGCCCGGTGCGCTACCTGAGCCTGCCGCGCAAGCGCCTGCCCCAGGCGCTGCAAGCGGGCGAGGCGGATGTGCTATGCGGTTATATTCCGGAGTGGCTGCCCGGTCCGTTTCGCTGGAGTGTGCCATTCATCGATGTCAGTGATCTGCTGATCAGCAGCACACGGGTGGCGCCGCTGGACAGCATCACCCAGTTGGCTGGCAAGCCTATCGGCACGCTGGGTGGCTACCGTTACCCCAGGGTGGAGCAAATACTGGAGCAGCAGTTTGTGCGCAGCGATAGCGTGTCGGTGAAGGCCAATCTGCAAAAGCTGCTGGCGGGCCGCTACGATTACGCCATCGTGGGGGAGGCGGCGCTGCGCTATTACCTGCAGCATGATTTCCCCAAGCTACCGCTGAACCCGCCGCAGGTGCTGCACCGCGTGCGGGCACAGTGTGCGCTGTCGCCAGCGTCGCCACTGGCCCTGGCGCAGCTGAATCAGGCCATTCACCAGATAGTGCGCGATGGCAGCTACGCCAGGCTGCTGGCGGCCAACCCCTGGCACTGAGCCGCTTACGGGCGGTTGGCCGGGTGGCAGTGGCAGCTCACCAGGTGGTCGTTGACCACGCCGGTAGCTTGCAGGAAGGCGTAGATCACCGTGCTGCCGACAAAATTCATGCCGGCCTTTTTCAGTGCCTTGCTGATGCTGTCCGATAGCGGCGTGCTGGCCGGGGCCTCAGCCAGCGTGGCCCAGTGGTTCTGCACCGGCTGGCCACCTGCCTGCGCCCACAGCCAGGCGGCAAAGCTGCCGTGTTCACGCTGCATGGCCAGAAACACCCGCGCGTTGCGGATGGCGCTGTTGACCTTTAGCCGGTTACGCACGATGCCCGGGTCCTGTAGCAGGCGTTCTACATCGGCGTCGGTCATCGCCGCCACCTTCACCGGGTCGAAGTCGTGAAACACGCGGCGGTAGTGCTCGCGTTTGCGCAGGATGGTAATCCACGACAGCCCGGCCTGCGCGCCCTCCAGTATCAGCATTTCGAACAGCTTGCGGTCGTCGTGTACCGGGCGGCCCCACTCGTGGTCGTGGTAGGCCACATACAGCGGGTCGGTGCCGCACCAGCCACAGCGTATCGGTTCAGTCATGTTTTTTCTCCAGGTCTTCCAGTGCCATTAACAAAGCCAGGCGGTCTTCGCGGGCGACAGCTTGCCAGCTACGCCCGCTCAGTGCGCCTTCCAGTGCCCACAGCAGGTTCAGGCTGGGGCGCTGGCCGCTGCGTTTTACCTGCAGGTAGGCGGCTAAGGCGCCCAGCTCGCGCAAGTTGGCCGCGTCAGTAATGCCCGCCGCCTGCAGCATGCGCCAGGACGCCGGGCCCAGGTTGGCGGTATGTGTCATGCCGCCAGTGTAGCGCGGCGCTGCTGCCAGCGTGTTGTCAGTGGCATGGCACAGACCTTGCTGCTTTTATGGCTAATACACTCCAAAGACAGGTTACTCATGTTAAGCGTGATGCTGGTGAACGATGGCTCCGGCAAGGCCGCCGCGTTGAAAGAAGCGCTGGCGGCAGCGGGCGTGCGCGTGGTGGCCGAGGTGGCGGCCAACCTGCAGCTGGCCGACATGCTGGCTGCCGCGCGGCCCGACGTGGTGCTGATCGACAGCGATGCACCGTCGCGCGACATGCTGGAGCAGGTATGCGTGATGGGCGCGCGCCATGGCCAGCCGGTGGTGATGTTTACCGACGACAGCCGCCGCGACACCATCCGCGCTGCGCTATCGGCCGGGGTAGCGGCCTATGTGGTGGGCAGTGTGGAGGCGGCGCGCATCCAGCCCTTGCTGGAGGTAGCCATTGAGCGCCACCAGCTGGAGCAGACACGGCGCAGCGAGCTGGCTAGCGCCCAGCAGCAGCTGGCCGAGCGCAAGGTCATCGAAAAAGCCAAGGGCCTGCTGATGCAGATGAAAAACCTGGACGAGCAGGCCGCCTATAAGCAGCTGAGGGAGCGGGCGATGCAGCAGCAAAAGCGCCTGGCCGACGTGGCGCAAGAGATCATCAGCCTGGCCGAATGGCTGCAAGGCTGAGCCGTGCTGGTGCGTGGCGCGCTATCGCGGTGCACAAAACCGCTAGCAGGATAGTAAAAGCAGGTTTTCAGGCTGGCACGACACTTGCTGAAGTGACAGCAGGCGCAAGGTAGCGCCAAGACATTCAACAGGAAGGTGCCAACGGCGGCGCAAGCCTGGGAGTACGGACAACGGCGTCCGTTGCCCTTTCTGACGAGAGGGCGACGGACGCTTTTCTTTTGTGGCTACCGCTAGGAGCAAACCATGAAACAGCGTCAACACCCCGACACCCCCCACACTGCGGCCAACGCCCGCCGCGACTTCCTCAAGGGAGCCTTGTCACTGATGGCCTCTACTGCCTTGCCCGCCGGCTTTATCCTGCCTGCGCTGGCTGCCCCCGTGGGCAAACCGGAAAAAACCGAAGTCAAGGTGGGGTTCATCCCGCTGACCGACTGTGCCTCGGTGATCGTGGCCGCCAAGATGGGCTTCGACAAGAAATACGGCATCACCATCGTGCCCTCCAAAGAGGCCAGCTGGGCAGCGGTGCGCGACAAGCTGGTGAACGGCGAGCTGGACGCCTCGCACGCGCTGTACGGCATGATCTACGGTGTGCACCTGGGCGTGGGCGGCCCCAAGAAAGACATGGCCGTGCTGATGACGCTGAACCAGAACGGCCAGGGAATCACGCTTTCCAACCAGCTCAAAGACAAGGGCGCCATCACCGGCCCGGCGCTGGCCAAGCTGATCAAGTCCGAGCCGCGCGAGTACACCTTTGCCCAGACCTTTCCTACCGGTACCCACGCCATGTGGCTGTATTACTGGTTGGCCGCACACGGTGTGAACCCGCTGACCGACGTGAAGACCATCGTGGTGCCGCCGCCGCAGATGGTGGCCAATATGCGCGTAGACAATATGGACGGCTACTGCGTGGGCGAGCCGTGGAACGCCCGTGCCATCGCCGACGGCATCGGCTTTACCGTGGCCACCACGCAGCAGATCTGGCCCGATCATCCGGAAAAGGTACTGGGCACCACCGGCGACTGGGTCAAACAGTACCCCAATACCGCCCGTGCGCTGGTGGCGGCACTGCTGGAAGCCTCGCGCTACATCGACGACGTGAAAAACCGCGCGGCAGTGGCCAAGCTGATCTCCGACAAAGCCTACGTCAACGCGCCAGAGCCGGTGATCGAGGGCCGTTTCCTGGGTGCCTACGAAGACGGCCTGGGCAAAAAGTGGCAAGACCCCAAGCTGATGAAGTTCTTCGACGGCGGCAAGGTCAACTACCCCTACCTGTCCGACGGCATGTGGTTCCTGACCCAGCACAAGCGCTGGGGCCTGCTGAAAACCGACCCGGATTATCTGGCGGTGGCAAAACAGATCAACCAGACCGCCATCTACAAAGACGCCGCCGCCATGGCCCGCGTGCCGGTGCCCGCCAGTGACATGCGCAGCAGCAAGCTGATCGACGGGGTGGTGTGGGATGGCAAGAACCCGGCCGCCTACGCCGCCAGCTTCAAGATCAAGGCCAGAGGAGGTGTGACATGACGGTTGCCAAACCTGTTGCGGCCAACATGCCGCTGCCACGCCGCCGCAAGCCGGTATCGCCGGTGGCCCGCCTGGCCGCCACCCCCGTGCTGGCACCGGTGGTGCCGCTGCTGCGTGCCGTGGTGCCCCCGCTACTGGGCCTGCTGGCTTTTCTGCTGTTGTGGACGCTGGTGTCCCAGCTGAGCCGCGGCAGCCTGCCCGGCCCGGTCAGTACCTGGGCGTCGGCGCGCGAGCTGTTTGCCGACCCCTTCTACCAGAACGGCCCCAACGACCAGGGCATAGGCTGGAACATCCTGATGTCGCTGGGGCGCGTCGGCATGGGCTTTGGCATGGCGGCGCTGGTGGGTATTCCGCTGGGCTTCCTGATCGGGCGCTTTGATTTTCTGGCGCGCATGACGGCACCGGTGATCAGCCTGCTGCGCCCGGTGAGCCCGCTGGCGTGGCTGCCCATCGGCTTGCTGGTGTTCAAGGCCGCCAGCCCGGCGTCGATCTGGGTAATTTTCATCTCCAGCATCTGGCCGATGATCCTCAACACCGCCGCTGGCGTGCGCGCGGTGCCTCAGGACTACCTGAACGTGGCGCGCGTGCTGCGGCTGTCGGAGTGGAAGGTGTTTACTGTGATTCTGCTGCCGGCCACGCTGCCGCACATGCTCACCGGTGTGCGTCTGGCGGTGGGCACGGCCTGGCTGGTGATTGTGGCCGCCGAGATGCTCACCGGCGGCGTGGGCCTGGGCTTTTGGGTATGGGACGAATGGAACAATCTGAACGTGGAGCACATCCTGATCGCCATCTTCGTGGTGGGGCTGGTGGGCTTGCTGCTGGAACAGGCCCTGGTATGGCTGGCGCGCAAGGCCAGCTTCGGGCAGGAGAACTGATATGGACCGCTTTGTCGAGCTGGAAAACATTCGCAAGCATTTCGATACCAAAAAAGGCCGCTTCGTGGCGCTGCAGGACGTGAACCTGACCATCCGCCAGGGCGAGTTCGTGTCGCTGATCGGCCACTCCGGCTGTGGTAAATCCACCGTGCTGAACATCATTGCAGGCCTGCTGGACCCCAGCGATGGCATAGCGCTGTGCAATGGCCGCGAGATCGACGGGCCCGGCCCCGAGCGCGCCGTGGTATTCCAGAACCACAGCCTGCTGCCGTGGCTTACTTGCTACGGCAATATCCTGCTGGCGGTAGAGCGCGTGTTTGGCGCCAAGGAAAGCAAGCTACAGTTGGCCGCACGCACCGAAGAAGCCCTGGCGCTGGTGGGCCTGCAGCACGCCCGCGACAAGCACCCGCACGAGATATCGGGCGGCATGAAGCAGCGCGTAGGTATTGCCCGTGCGCTGGCCATGGAGCCCAAGGTGCTGCTGATGGACGAGCCATTTGGCGCGCTGGACGCACTGACCCGCGCCAACTTGCAGGACGAGATGGTCAAGATTGTGGAAAAAACCGGCAGCACGGTGGTGATGGTGACGCACGACGTGGACGAAGCCGTGCTGTTGTCCGACCGCATCGTAATGATGACCAACGGACCGGCGGCTACTGTTGGCGAGATCTTGTCGGTAGACCTGCCACGCCCGCGCAACCGCCTGGCACTGGCCAGCGACCCGGCCTACCACGCCTGCCGCAGCGCGGTGCTGGACTTCCTGTACCAGAAGCACAAGCGGGAAGCGGCTTAACCGAAAACAGTTTGTCCCGCCAAGCGCGTTGATACCGGGCCCCGTGCCCGGTTTTTTCATCGGCGTGTCCGGCTGCGCCGCCTCGGGGCAACCAAGCCAGCATGCCGCAAACTGGTGCGGCAGCGCACCATGCACAGGCAAGGTTGGCCGCACAAGCCGGCGAAACCGGGTTGACAGGCTGGCACGGCAGTTGCTGTAGCCAGAATACGCAAAGGTCTCTTGCGCCAATGGCGGCGCAAGAGCGGGACAAGGAAGTCCGCTACCGTGGGGGTGCCCACGGTAGCGGGCTTTTTTTTTGGCCGTGCCGCAGCAACGCCGCGGTGGCGCAGCCGGCTGGAAAGGACGCAAGGCAATGAACAAACCCAAACTGGTCATGGTAGGCAACGGCATGGCAGGTGTGCGCACGCTGGAGGCGCTGCTGGCGCTGGCGCCGGACGCCTACGACATCACCGTATTCGGTGCCGAGCCGCACGCCAACTACAACCGCATCATGCTGTCGCCGGTGCTGGCCGGCGAACAAACCCTGCCCGATATCATGCTGAACGAGGAAAGCTGGTACGCCGCACACGGCATTACCCTGCACCTGGGCCAGCCGGTGGTGGCGCTGGACCGTGGCCGCCGCTTGGTACACACCGCCGACGGCCGCAGCGTGCCCTATGACCGGCTGCTACTGGCCACCGGCTCCAGCCCGTTTATCTTGCCGGTGCCGGGCAACGACCTGCCCGGCGTGGTGACCTTTCGTGATATTGCCGACGTGCAAACCATGATAGATGCGGCGGCCAGCCATCGCCACGCGGTGGTCATCGGTGGCGGCCTGCTGGGGCTGGAGGCGGCCAACGGCCTGTTGGCGCGCGGCATGCAGGTGACGGTAGTGCATCTGGGCGAATGGCTGCTGGAGCGCCAGCTGGACCGCACCGCGGCCAACTTGCTGCAGCAAAGCCTGGCGGCCAAGGGCCTGCGCTTCTTGCTGCAAAAGCAAACCGCCGCACTGGTGGCCGGGCCCGATGGCCGCGTGGCCGGGGTGCAGTTCAAGGATGGCGAGAGCGTACCGGCCCAACTGGTGGTGATGGCCGTAGGCATTCGCCCCAACGACGCTCTGGCGCAGGCCAGCGGCCTGCACTGCAACCGTGGCGTGGTGGTAAACGACCACTTGCAAACCTTCGACCCGCGCGTCTATGCCGTGGGCGAGTGCGTGAGCCACCGTGGCGTCAGCTACGGCCTGGTGGCGCCGCTGTTCGACATGGCCAAGGTGGCGGCCAACCATCTGGCCAGCCTGGGCATTGCCCGTTACGTGCCGGCCGCCACCAGTACCAAGCTCAAGGTCACCGGCATGGATGTGTTTTCTGCTGGTGATTTTATGGGCGGTGACGGCTGCGAGGACATTACGCTGTCCGACCCGATGGCCGGCATCTACAAACGGCTGGTTATCAAAGACGACAAACTGGTGGGTGCCTGCCTGTTTGGCGATACCGCCGACGGCGCCTGGTATTTCCGCCTGATTCGCGAGCAGCAGCCGGTGCACGCCATCCGCGATCAGCTGATGCTGGGCGAGGGCGCGGTGGGCGATACCGGCCACCAGGGGCAGAACCGCGCGGCCGGCCTGCCGGACGAGGCCGAGGTGTGCGGCTGCAACGGCGTGTGCAAGGGCACTATCGTCAAGGCCATTCAGGAAAAAGGCCTGTTTACTGTGGACGACATCAAGAAGCACACCAAAGCCGCCAGCTCTTGCGGCTCGTGCAGCGGGTTGGTGGAGCAGATATTGATCAGCTGTGTGGGCGGTGCGGCCGATGTGAAGCCCAAGTCGGAAAAGCCGGTCTGCGGCTGTAGCGACATGACCCACGGCCAGCTGCGGGCCGCCATCCGCGAACAGCACCTGACCAGCCTGGCCGACACCTTTCGTGTGCTGGGCTGGCGTAGCCCCGATGGCTGCGCCAGCTGCCGCCCGGCGGTGAACTACTACCTGATTTCCACCTGGCCGGGCGAAGCCACGGACGACCCGCAAGCGCGCTTCATCAACGAACGCGTGCACGCCAATATCCAGAAAGACGGCACCTATTCGGTGATCCCGCGCATGTGGGGCGGGGTGACCAACCCGGCCGAGCTGCGCCGTATTGCCGACGTAGCCGACAAATACGCCATCCCGATGGTGAAGGTGACCGGCGGCCAGCGTATCGACTTGCTGGGCGTCAAAAAAGAAGACCTGCCAGCGGTATGGCGCGAGCTGGACATGCCGTCCGGTCACGCCTACGGCAAAAGCCTGCGCACGGTGAAAACCTGTGTCGGCAGCGAGTTCTGCCGTTTTGGCACCCAGGACTCCACGCAGATGGGCATCGACCTGGAAAAAGACCTGTTCGGCATGTGGAGCCCGGCCAAGGTAAAGCTGGCGGTATCCGGCTGCCCGCGCAACTGCGCCGAATCCGGCATCAAGGACGTGGGCATCATCGGCGTGGATTCCGGCTGGGAGCTCTACATCGGCGGTAACGGCGGCATCAAGACCGAGGTGGCCGCGTTCTTCTGCAAGGTGAAAACGCACGACGAGGTCATGCAGTACAGCGGCGCCTTCCTGCAGCTGTACCGCGAGGAGGCGTTCTACCTGGAACGCACCGTGCACTTCTTGCAGCGGGTGGGCATGGACTACATCAAGCAGCGCGTGCTGGACGATGCAGTTGGCCGCAGAGAGCTGTACGCACGGCTGAAGTTTGCGCTGTCGTTCGAGCAAGACCCGTGGGCCGAACGCTACGCCGGCGGCGTGGCGCAGCACGAGTTTGCGCCGTTGACGGTGTAGAAAATCTGATGTCGCCACGGAAGCACACCGACCGCACGGAAAAATGCACAAGCCGGTTGGCGCAGTACTGACAGTGGCTGTCATGCCTGCCTCGTCGCGACGGGCATCGGCAATGCCGTGCCGTTTTTCGTGTTCTTTCGTGTGTTTTCGTGGCCAAAAAAAGGAAACCAACCATGAACAACTGGAAAGCCGTCTGCCGCCTGGCAGACATCCCGCCGCAGGGCGCGCGGGTACTGAAACGGGCAGGGCAGGTCGACATTGCCGTGTTCCGCACCATCGACGACCAGGCCTTTGCGCTGCTGGACCGCTGCCCGCACAAAGGCGGGCCGCTGTCGCAGGGCATCGTGTCTGGCCACCGCGTGGCCTGCCCGCTGCACAACTGGCACATCGACCTGGCTACCGGCCAGGCCTGCGCGCCGGACGAAGGCTGCAGCGGCCACATTCCGCTGACGCTGCAAGACGGCACTGTTTATCTGGCGCTGGACTGAGCGCGGCCAGGTTGGCCGCAAGGAGCAAGCATGAATGCCACAAGTGAACCCGGCAGCGCCATCGCCAGCGTGTGCTGCTACTGCGGCACCGGCTGCGGCGTGCTGCTGAGCCCGCGGCCCGATGGCAGCCTGGGCGTGGCGGGCGATCCGCAGCACCCGGCCAACTTTGGCCGCCTGTGCAGCAAGGGCCGCACGCTGGGGCAGACCATTGGCGTGGCCGGTAGCCGGCTGCTGCAGCCGCAGCTACGCACCGGCAAGGATGAAGCGCGCCAGCCGGTAAGCTGGGACAGCGCGCTGGATGCCGTCAGCCACCAGCTGGCCGCCACTATCGCGCAGCATGGTCCGGATGCGGTGGGGTTTTACCTGTCCGGCCAGCTGCTGACCGAAGACTACTATCTGTTCAACAAGCTGGCGCGCGGCCTGGTGGGTACCAACAATATCGATACCAACTCTCGGCTGTGTATGTCCAGCGCGGTCACCGGCTACAAGCGCACGCTGGGCGCCGACGCGCCACCC
>JAIXTB010000113.1 GCA_027484385.1 Neisseriaceae bacterium
GCGGCATTGATCAGCTCGTCCAGGTTAGACAGGCGTTCTTCGCCGTCTTTCTTGTCGGCCTCGTACATGCTACGCAAACCGGAATCGTCGATCACCAGGCTCACCTGCTCGGCCAGGTTCAGAGGCTCGCAGCGCTGGCGCAGTTTTTCTACCAGCAACACAAACTCGGCCAGCTTGCCGGCGGTACGCCCGCCCCCTGCCCCGCAGGCGGCCTGCCACAGGCTGACGCCCTGCTCGCGGCTGGCGGTTTGCAGGTTTTCCACCGTACGGGCACCAATACCGCGCGCCGGCACGTTGATCACGCGCAGCAGGGCGTTGTCGTCATCCGGGTTGATGGCCAGGCGCAAGTAGGCCAGTGCGTGCTTGATTTCCTGACGCTCGAAAAAGCGCAGGCCACCATAAATACGGTAGGCCACACCGGCTTGCACCAGCACCTGCTCCAGAATGCGCGACTGCGCGTTGCTGCGGTACAGCACCGCCATGTCGGACAAGTTCCAGCCGTCGCGTTTCAGTGCTTTGACCTCGTCCACGATGAACTGGGCTTCTTCGCCATCGGAGTACGCATCAAACAGGCGGATCTTGTCGCCGGGGCCGGCGGCGGTCCACAGCTTTTTGCCCAGGCGCCCGTCGTTGCGCTCGATCAGCGCGTTGGCCGCATCCAGGATGGTGCCGGCCGAGCGGTAATTCTGCTCCAGCCGCACGGGGCCGGCCACGCCGTAGTCGGCCAGCAGTGCACGCATATTGCCCACTTCGGCGCCACGGAAAGCATAAATGGACTGATCGTCGTCGCCCACGGCAAACAGCGCGTTGTCGGGGCCGGCCAGCAGCTTGAGCCAGGCGTATTGCAGGCGGTTGGTATCCTGGAACTCGTCTACCAGCACAAAGCGGAAACGCGCGCGGTAGTGCTCGCATAGCGCGGCATTACGCGACAGCAGCTCGTAGCTGCGCAGCAGCAGCTCGGCAAAATCCACCACGCCTTCGCGGTTGCACTGCGCGTCGTACGCGGCGTACAGCTCGATGAGCTTTTTGGTATACGGGTCGTAGGCGCTGAGCTCGCCGGCGCGCACGCCGGCTTCTTTCTGGCCGTTGATGAACTGCTGTACCTGCTTGGGCGGGAATTTCTCGTCGGAGATATCCAGGCTCTTGAGCAGGCGTTTGATGGCGCTTTGCTGCTCGCCGCTGTCCAGAATCTGAAAGGTTTGCGGCAGGCCGGCATCACGGTAGTGCATGCGCAGCAGGCGGTTGCACAGGCCATGGAAGGTGCCTATCCACATGGTTTTCACGTTCACCGGCATCATGGCGGCCAAACGGGTCTGCATTTCGCGGGCGGCTTTGTTGGTAAACGTTACCGCCAGAACGCTGGCCGGGTTGGCCTGGCCGGTTTGCAGCAGCCAGGCAATGCGCGTGGTCAGCACCCGTGTTTTGCCACTACCGGCGCCAGCCAGCACCAGCGCGCTTTTGGCGGGCCAGGTGACGGCGGAAAGTTGTTCGGCGTTCAGGCCAGCAAGCAGGTCATTGTTCATGGGGCGGGGTCAGGCGGGTACGAAAGCGTTCATTCTACCAGCCGCCTGCCCTAGCCGCCGTGCGGGCTGCGCAACAGGGTAGCGGCAATGCGGGTGTCGATGGCCGGCAGCGGCTGGCCTTCCAGCAAAGCCAGCACTTTAGCCAGGCTGGCGGCGGCCAGGCTTTCCGAATCCTGCTGTACGGCATCGATGGCCAGCGGCAGGCAGTCCAGCAGCGCGTGATGGTCAAAGGTCATCATGCTGCGCGGCGCGTCGTGCAGGCCGTGCTGGCGCAGGTAAGCCAACACGCCTTCCAGCAGGGTGATGGATGCGGTAAACAGCGCCTGCGGGTAGCGGCCGTTGGCCGCATGCCAGGCTTGCATCATGGCGTAGCCGGATTCGCGCAGGAAGTCGCGCTCGCATACCCAGCCCGGCTGCTCGGCCAGGCCGGCACTGGCCAGTGCCTGACGGTAGCCAGCCAAGCGGTCGCGGCTGGGGGATAGCGCGGCCTGGCCGCCAAAATACACCAGCTCGCTGATGCCTGCGGCCAACTTGGGCGCCAGGAGCTGCACCACGCTGTCGGTGGCGTCGGTCACCACCGAGGGGATGCCGCTGTCGTCCAGCCGGCGGTCGACAAACACCAGAGGCAGGCGACGTGTCCATTTCTGGTAATGGCGGGCATCGCTACTGCACGGCACCACCAGCATGCCGTCTACCTGGCGTGCTACCAGCTGGGTCATGCCGGCGCTTTCGCGATCGGGGTCTTCGTCGCTGGTCACCATCAACAGCTGCAGGTCGCGGGCGCGGCACAGGTTTTCCAGCGCCTGCGCCAGCGCAGCGTGGCTGGCGTTGGTCAGGTCGGGAATCACCAGGCCAATCGCCTGGCTGCGGCGGTTGCGCAGCGAACGTGCCGAGTGCGACGGGCTGAAGTTCAGCTCGCGCGCCACCTGCTCTACCCGCGCCACCGTGGCCTGGGCAATGCGGTAGCGTTCGGCGTGGCCATTGAGCACCATGCTGGCCGTGGTGCGCGATACCCCGGCAATACGGGCGACATCGTCAATGGTCAGGCGCTGAAACGTCATGAAAAACTCCTGCGGCGTAGCCGGGCAAAGAAAATCCCTGCCAGCCCTATGCTGGCAGGGACCTCGATTGTATTACAGCGGCTACCCGCCATAGCGGGTTGGCCGCAAGCTGGCTTACTTCACCAGGTTCAGCGGTACCGGGATAAATTTATCCACAGGCTGGCCGGCGATCAGCTTTTTAGCGGTTTGCACGCCGTACTGGCCGATCAGCTCGGGCTGCTGCTGTACGGTCGCGGCCAGGGTGCCACCTTTTACCGCAGCCACAGCGTCGGCAGTCGCATCAAAGCCCACCACTACCACGTTTTTCAGGCCGGCAGCCTGGATGGCTTTCACCGCGCCCAGCGCCATTTCGTCGTTGTGGGCAAACACACCCTGAATGCCTTTATTGCCCTGGATGATGTTTTCCATCACCGACAGGCCTTTGGCACGGTCAAAGTCTGCCGGCTGTTTGGCCAGCAGTTTCACGTCGGCCTTGCCGTCCACGACCTGATGGAAGCCCTGGCCACGCTCGCGCGCAGCAGACGAACCGGCAATGCCTTCCAGCTCTACGATATTGCCCTTGCCGCCCAGTTTTTCCAGCAGGAACTCGCCGGCCATCTTGCCACCAGCCACGTTGTCGGACGCAATGTGCGCGCTGACGTCGGCACCGGTCACGCTACGGTCCAGCGATACCACCTTGATGCCCTTGCTGGTGGCTTCTTTCACCACATTGGCCACGGCGGCGGAGTCGGTCGGGTTAATCAGGATCACGTTTACCTTTTTCTGGATCAGGTCTTCCACGCTGGCCTGTTGCTTGGCCGGGTCGTCCTGGGCATCCACGGTAATCAGGTTGATGCCTTCTTTCTTGGCCTCCGCCTCGGCGCCGTCACGCAGCGACACAAAGAACGGGTTGTTCAGCGTGGACACGGCCAGGCCAACGGTGGCGGTGCTGGTGGCAGCAGCCGGCTCGCTGGCAGCGGCCGGTGCGCTGTCCGGGCCCTGCTTGGAGCAAGCAGCAATACCAAAAGACAGCAGGCTGGCCAGCAGCGGGGTGATGATGCGATTCATGGTGCGACTCCCTGTTTTATTGAACGACACGTGTTGCCGCCGCCGGCCACCGGCCGGCAGCCGGTTTACTTTTTGCCTGCGCGGTCCAGTAGTACCGCCAGCAGAATGACAGCGCCCTTGATCACCTGCTGGTAGAACGACGATACGCCCAGCAGGTTCAGGCCATTGTTCAGTACGCCAATCAGCAGCGCCCCCATCAGGGTGCCAAAGATCCAGCCGCGGCCGCCGGTCAGGCTGGTGCCCCCCAGCACCACGGCTGCGATGGCGTCCAGCTCGTAGCCGGTACCGGCGGTGGGCTGCGCCGAGTTCAGGCGCGAGGTCAGCACCACGCCCGCCATGGCCGACATGGCGCCGGACACGGTGTAAACCCAGATCTTGATGCGATCCACCTTCACGCCGGACAGGCGCGAGGCTTCTTCGTTACCGCCGGTGGCGTACACGTGGCGGCCGAAAACGGTCTGCTTCAGCAGGAACCAGAAGCCGGCAAACATCAACAGCATCCATACCACCGGCACCGGCACCAGGCCGGCCACGTAGCCGCCGCCCAGCATCTGGAAGAAATCGCTGTCCAGGCCGGTGATGGGGCTGCCGCCGGAAAACACCAGCGACAGGCCGCGCAAGATGGTCATGGACGCCAGCGTGGCGATAAACGGTGCCACCTTGCCCTTGCTGATGATCCAGCCGTTGGCAAAGCCCATGCCGGCACCGGCAGCAATGCCCAGCAGCGTGGCCAGCACCGGGTCCAGCCCGCTCTGGATCATCAGCGCAATGCACACCGACGACAGTGCCAGGATGGAGCCCACCGACAAATCAATACCGCCCAGCAGGATGACCAGCGTCATGCCGAAGGCAATCAGCGCGTTGATCGATACCTGGCGCATCACGTTCATCAGGTTGCCCACGGTCAGGAAATCCGGGCTCATGATGGCCAGCGCGCCGGAAACCACCAGCAGCGCGATAAAAGGGCCCAGCTTTTGCAGCGTGGCTTTTTGTTGTGCAGTCATGCTTTTAGTCCTGTGTAGTGCGGGTGTCGTGGCCGGCGGTACCGGTGGCGGCGGCCATGATGTCTTCCTGGCTCAAGTTGGCCGAATCGAACAACGCTGTCTGGCGGCCTTCGTGCAGCACCAGAATGCGGTTGCTCATCGCCATCACCTCGGGCAGCTCGGACGACACCATCACGATGGCCACGCCGGCGGCGGCCAGCTGGTTGATGATGTGGTAAATCTCGGCCTTGCCGCCCACGTCCACGCCGCGCGTGGGTTCGTCCAGCAGCAGCACCTTGGGCGGCTTGGCCAGCCATTTGGCAAACACCACTTTTTGCTGGTTGCCGCCGGACAGGGATTTCACGTCCAGCTCGGCGTCGCGGGTGCGGATGCGCAGCTGGCTGATCTGCTGCGCCACCGCGGCCTGCTCGGCCGCGCCGTTGACCACGCCCAGGCGGGCATAGCTATCCAGGTGCACCAGCGTGGCGTTTTCGCGTACCGACATGCCCAGCACCAGGCCCTGGCTTTTGCGGTCTTCGGTGACAAACGCCAGGCCGGCAGCAATGGCAGCGGCCGGGCTGCGCACGTCCAGCGGCGCGCCGTCCAGCCACACTTCGCCGGCGGTGCGGCGGTTCACGCCAAACAGTGTCTTGAGGATTTCGCTACGGCCAGCGCCCATCAGGCCGGCAATGCCCAGTACCTCGCCGGCGCGGGCCTCGAAGCTGATGCCGTCGATATGGCGGCCATCAGACAAGCCGCGCACCGCCAGCCGCACCGCGCCCGGCACCACGTCACGGCCGGGGAAGCGGTCGCCGATCTCGCGGCCAACCATCAGCTTCACCACTCCGTCGAAACCGGTGTCGGCAATCACGCGCTCGCCCACAAAGCAGCCATCGCGCAGCACGCTGATCTTGTCGCAGATGTGGAAGATTTCTTCCATGCGGTGCGACACATACACAATGGCCACGCCACGCGCCTGCAAGCCGCGCATCAGCGCAAACAGGGTGTCGATCTCGCGCGCCGACAGCGCAGCGGTGGGCTCGTCCATGATCAGCACGCGGGCGTCCATGGCCAGCGCCTTGGCGATTTCCACCATCTGCTGCTGGCCGATGGACAGGCTGCCGGCCTCGGCTTCCACATCAATCTGGCTCGCGCCCAGCGCGTCCAGCTGCGCGCGCGCCTGCTGGCGCATGGCGGCACGCTGGATCACGCCAAAGCGCGATGGCTCGCGGCCCAGAAACAGGTTTTCCATCACCGACAGCTGCGGAATCAGGTTCAGCTCCTGGTGGATGATGGCAATGCCCGCCGCCTCCGCATCGCGGGTGCTGCGGATGGCCACGGCCTTGCCGTCTACCTCCACGCTACCGCTATCCGGCTGGTACACACCGCTAAGGATCTTCATCAGCGTGGACTTGCCCGCGCCGTTTTCACCCATCAGCGCGTGGATTTCACCACCGTGCAGGGTGAAGTCCACGTTTTCCAGCACCCGCACCGGGCCAAAGGCCTTGCAGATGCCACGCATGCTTACCTTCATCGCCGCCTCCTAGAAAATCACGCCGGCGTACAGGATCACATTGGCGTACGGCGTGGCATCGCCGGTGCGGATCACGGCCCGCGCCTGGCGGCAGTGCTGCTTGAACGCTTCGTGGCTGACAAATTCGGTGGCAATGCCCTGCTCCGGCAGGGCGGCGGCCAGCGCCGACACCGCCGGATTATGGCTGTGGCACTCGCTGGCAAACAGCGCGCGCTCGCAGGCCATGTCGGCCAGCACCGTCTCCAGTACGCGGGCAAAACCGGGCTCGCCCAGCGCCAGCGACACGTCGATGCACTCCACGCCCGCGGGTACCGGCAGGCCGCAATCGGCAATGACAATACTGTCGGTATGGCCCAGGCACGCCAGCACGCGGGCGATATCACGGTTCAGATGGCCCAGCTTTTTCATGCGGCGCGCTCCTGCAAAAAGGTGTCCAGTGCGGCCAGGGTGGGCATGCCGCCCTGCGCGCCCGGCTGCGTGACCGACAGCGCACCGGCGGCGGCGGCGCGGCGTACCGCTTCGGGCAAGCCCAGGTGCAGGAAGGTCGCCAGCGCGCCGTTGAACGTGTCACCGGCACCGGTGGTGTCTACCGGGGTCACCGCAAAACCGGGCTGCTGCTGCAGCTGGCCACCGGCATCGGCAAAGAAGGCGCCTTCGGCACCGTGGGTCATCACGATGCGGCCGCCAGCAGCGGCCACCAGCTCGCGCCATGGCTGCTGGCTGGCCAGCGTGGTAGCCAGCTCGAATTCATTGGGGGTCAGCACGCTGACGCGGGCCAGCAGCGCGGCCGGCAGCGCCACCGCTGGCGCCGGGTTCAGCATGAAGGGCTTGCCGTGGCGTGCGGCCAACATGGCGGCGTGCTCGACGGTAGCCAGCGGCACCTCCAGCTGCGCCAGTACCACGTCGGCGTCGGCAAAGGCCTGCTCGGCAGCGTCCAGCTGCGCCGGCTGCAGCGCATGGTTGGCGCCTGGCACCACGATGATGGCGTTGTCGCTGCCACACAGGGTAATGCTGGCCACGCCGGTGGCCACGTCCACTTCGCTGACCCAGCGCGTGTCTACGCCTTCGTGCGCCAGCACGGCTTTCAGCCCGGCGCCGAACGCATCGCGCCCCACACAGCCGATCATGCTGACCTGAGCGCCCAAACGGGCGGCGGCCACCGCCTGGTTGGCACCTTTGCCGCCCGGATAGGTGGCAAAGCCGCTACCGCTGAGCGTTTCGCCCAGCCGTGGCATGGTGGGGCTATTCACCACCATGTCCATATTGATACTGCCTATTACCAGCACACGCGTCATCGCGCTTGTCTCCCGCCTGCGGCCAACCTTGGTGGCAAACCGCGTTATCTGTTAGCTAACGTTTAGCTAAAACGTCATCAGCCAGCGCGAATGCTAGCGCACAGGGCCAGCGGCAGGAAAGAGAAAAACGCAAAAAATGTAAGGCATGCACTACAGAAAAGCGCCGGATATGCCATTGGTTATCAATAAGACGCAGCAAAATGCAGCGTTAGCATACTCAGCAAGCCGGGCAGGCAGCGTGCTGTAGTTGCAGTGCACAAATTTTGTAGCTATACAGCGCAAGCTCGCCGTGAATGACCTGCCGCATCGCAACATGGCCGGCCACCGCGAAAGAACAGCACCACACTGCAAGGGCACAAAAAAACAACACCCCCAGGCAAGGTTGGCCGCAGGGGGTGGTTAGGCAGGCAGGTAAATGAGACGGCGGGAAGCCCTAGTGGCGATGCAACAGCCCCCGGTGCCCGGCGGTGGCAGTATCCGGTTCTGCCGCCTTTTTGGCACGAATGCGGTCCCACACTTTTTCATGAAAGTAGTACGCCACGGTATTCACCAGGGGTTCTACCAGTGCCAGCAGGCTGGCGATGCCAAAGCTGCCGGTAAGCAGATAAGCCACGCTGAACGCCACGGTGAAATGACAGATGGCGAAGGTAATGGTCTTGATCATGATGCACTCCAGAAGCTATTGAACTTAAGGTGATGATAGCCACAATCACTTAATAGCCAAAATTAAATGTTTTTAGTAGCGCCATTAGGTAAAACAAATTCACTGGATTATGCCCAAACGGTGAACTCTGCCGCCGTCAGGCTTTCTATCTTTAAATAGCCGCCAGCCAGGCCTAGCGCAGACAGGCCAGCCGCGCCCTGCCGCCCCGCCTGCAGCACGCGGCCAGGCTGGCGACCACAAAACGACAATGGACAGGGAGAACACATGCACGCAACCCCACTGATTACCACGCTGGTCGGCGCGCTGGTCACCGCCTTTTTGCTGGGGGCCGTGGCGCTCAAGCTGCGCCTGCCACCGCTGCTGGGCTATCTGGCTGCCGGCATCCTGGTCGGGCCCTTCACCCCGGGTTTTGTGGCCGATGGCCACTTGGCGGCCGAGCTGGCCGAGCTGGGCGTCATCCTGCTGATGTTCGGGGTCGGGCTGCACTTTTCCATACAAGACCTGTGGGCCGTACGGCGCATTGCGCTGCCTGGCGCGTTTGCGCAGATTGCGGTGGCCATTGCGCTGGGCTGCGGCCTGAGCGTGCTGCTGGGCTGGAGCGTGCCGCAGGGCCTGCTGTTTGGTATGGCGTTATCGGTAGCCAGCACCGTGGTGCTGCTCAAGGCACTGGAAGAACACAACAAGCTGGAAACCCCGGCTGGCAAGGTGGCGGTAGGCTGGCTGGTCAGCGAAGACCTGGCCACCATTCTGGCGCTGGTGCTGATCCCCGCGCTGGCAGGTAGCGCTGCGGCCAACCTGGGGGACTCGCTACAGGCGATTCTGCTCACGCTGGGCAAAGTGGCCGCTTTTGTGGCGGTAATGATGCTGGTGGGACAGAAAGCCATCCCGTGGATGCTGGAAAAAATCGTGCACACCGGCAGCCGCGAAATGTTCCGCCTGGGTGTGCTGGCCACCGCACTGGGCGTGGCCTATGGCGCCACCGCCTTGTTTGAGGTGTCGTTTGCGCTGGGCGCGTTCTTTGCCGGCACCGTGCTGGCCGGCTCACCGTTCAGCCACCGCGCCGCCGAAGAAGCCATGCCGCTGCGCGATGCGTTTTCGGTACTGTTTTTCGTGGCAGCCGGCATGCTGTTCGACCCGCGCGTGCTAGTTACCGATACCGCGGCCGTGCTGGCCACGCTGGCCATCATCATCGTGGGCAAGGGCCTGGCCGCCTGGCTGCTGATGGCCCTGCTGCGCCAGCCACGCGGCGAGCGCTGGCTGCTGGCAGCCAGCCTGGCACAGATAGGCGAGTTCTCCTTCATTCTGGCTAACCTGGGCCTGAGCCTGCAGCTGCTGCCCGAACGCGGCCATGCGCTGATCATGGCCGGGGCCATCTTGTCCATCCTGCTGAACCCGCTACTGTTCCGCCTGGCACTGCGCCGCGCCGGCCCGCCCGCTGCCGCCACCGGCGCGATGTGATAAACTCGCGCAAGCTATTCATTCGCCAGCAAAAACACGCCCACGACACAGGTGGCCGCTGTGAGCTGGCCTTCTCTTTTTTGCAGATACCAGCATGAAAAAGGTTTACATCAAGACATTCGGCTGCCAGATGAACGAGTACGACTCGGACAAAATGGTAGACGTACTGGGCAGTACCGAGGGCATGATCAAGACGGAAAACCCGGAAGAGGCCGACGTGATCCTGTTCAATACCTGTAGCGTGCGCGAAAAAGCGCAAGAAAAGGTGTTTTCCGACCTGGGCCGTATCCGCCCGCTGAAAGAGGCCAACCCCAACCTGATTATCGGCGTGGGTGGCTGTGTGGCCAGCCAGGAAGGCGACACCATCGTGAAGCGTGCGCCGTATGTAGATGTGGTGTTCGGCCCGCAAACCCTGCACCGCCTGCCCGAGCTGATCAAGAGCCGCCAGCAAAGCGGCACCTCGCAGGTGGATATTTCCTTCCCCGAAATCGAAAAATTCGACCACATCCCGCCAGCCAAGGTAGACGGTGCCGCCGCCATGGTGTCGGTGATGGAAGGCTGTTCCAAATACTGCTCGTTCTGCGTGGTGCCCTACACCCGTGGCGAGGAAGTGTCGCGCCCGTTTGACGACGTACTCACCGAAATCGCCAACCTCGCGCTGCAAGGCGTTAAAGAAATCACCCTGCTGGGCCAGAACGTCAACGCCTACCGCGGTGCCATGGCCGACGGCGAGATTGCCGACTTTGCCACCCTGCTGGAATACGTGCACGAGATCCCCGGCATCGAGCGCATGCGTTTTACCACCAGCCACCCACGCGAGTTCAGCCAGCGCATCATCGACTGCTACGCACGCCTGCCCAAGCTGGTATCGCACCTGCACCTGCCGGTACAAAGCGGCTCCGACCGCGTGCTTAGCGCCATGAAACGCGGCTACACCGCGCTGGAATACAAGTCCATCATCCGCAAGCTGCGTGCCATTCGCCCCGACCTGTGCCTGTCGTCCGACTTTATCGTGGGCTTCCCCGGCGAAACCGAGGCCGAGTTCGAGCAGACACTCAAGCTGGTGAAAGACCTGGCCTTCGATTTCAGCTACGTGTTCATCTACAGCCCGCGCCCGGGCACCCCTGCGGCCAACCTGGTAGACGACACCCCGCACAAGGAAAAAGTACGCCGCCTGGAAGCGCTGAACGAGGTGATCGAAGCACGTGGTTTCGAGATCAACCAGAGCATGGTGGGCACCGTACAGCGCGTGCTGGTGCAGAACATCTCCAAAAAAGACCCCGGCATGCTGGCAGGCCGTACTGCCAACAACCGCGTGGTGAACTTTGTCGGCGAGCCACGGTTGATCAACCAGCTGGTAGACGTGGTGATTACCGAAGCCAACCCGCACTCGCTGGGCGGCGAAATCCTCACCCTGGAAACCGCCTGAGCCAGGCCAGCCGGGCAGCCAGCTGCCTGGCCCCTACCGGAGCCACCATGCCACGCACCCTGCCCCTGATTGCCTGCCTGCTGCTGGCCGCCTGTGCCAGCCTGAAACAGCCCGACCCCGCCACGCTGGACTGCTCCGGCTTGGCACAAGCCGTGGCCGACACCAGCCTCGTGCTGGCCCGCGAGCGCACAAACCTGCGGGCGCCGGTTACACTGAACATCGGCTTGGGCGGTGCGGTAGGTAGCCGCGGCAGCATCGGTGTCGGTTTTGGCCTGCCGGTGGGCACCCCGCGCGCCGACGACGACCGCATCCAGGCCCTGGAAGAAAAGCTGGCCCGCCTGCAAAGCCTGCAGCGCCAGCGCCAATGCCCGCCAACTACAGCAAAGCGTCCATGAGCGAATCTACCTGCACTCACAGTTTTACCCCTGTCGATAACGACCGCCTCGCCCGCCTGTGCGGCGCGCTGGAC
>JAIXTB010000185.1 GCA_027484385.1 Neisseriaceae bacterium
CCCACCCATATCTGGAAGCCGTTACTGCACGAGGTCGCCACCGGCGTGCTCAATAGCGGCGAGGACGAGGTGAATTACTTCGCCCATGGTTACCACAACGGTTACGACTTCGAATTCGGCTACATGCAGGCGCTGGATCGCCAGCAGCGGGTTATTAGCCTGGGGGCCATTCATGGCGCCGACGGCCAGCAGCTGAGCCCGCCGCGCGATATCGGCTACGACTGGCTGGTGCTGGCGGTGGGCGCGCAGAGCAACGACTTTGGCACCCCCGGCGTGGCAGAGCACGCGTTGCAGCTGAATACCCCAGAGGATGCCGAGCGCCTGCGACACCGCCTGCTGGAGCTGGCGTTCAAGTGCAGCATCGGCCAGCAGGCGGGGCTAGACATTGCCATTGTCGGTGGCGGTGCCACCGGCGTGGAGCTGGCGGCCGAGCTGAACCACACCGTGCGTGAGATGCATGTTTACGGTGCGCGCCTGCAGCCGGCGCAGGTACATATCAGCGTTATCGAGGGCGCCGAGCGCATTCTGGCGGCGGCCCCGCCGTCGCTGTCGGCCTACGCCGAGGAACAGTTGGCCGCACGCCACGTGCGGGTGCTGACTCGCAGCCGCGTGGCGGCCGTGACGGCTGCTGGCGTGCAGCTGCAGGACGGCAGCACGGTAGCGGCCGACATGACCGTGTGGGCCGCCGGGGTAAAGGCACCGGCCTGGCTGGCGCAGCTGGATGGCCTGGCAGTCAACAGCCTTAACCAGCTGCAGGTGGACGCCCAGCTGCGCTGCGTGGCGGGCGAAAACATCCTGGCGATGGGCGATTGTGCTGCCTGCGCCGGGCCGGACGGCCGCCCGCTACCCGCCACCGCCCAGGTGGCGCATCAGCAAGCGCAGTGGCTGGCCGGTGCGCTGCAGGCCTGGCTGCAACAGCAGGCGGTACCCGATTTTGCCTTCAAGCCGCAGGGCATGATGGTGTCGCTAGGCAAGCACACGGCGGTGGGTAGCCTGGCGGCCATTGTCGGCCCCAAGCGTGATTACTACGTGGAAGGGCGCGGCGCCAAGCTGATCTATGCCTCGCTGTACCGCATGCACCAGGCGGCGGTGCATGGCTGGTGGCTGGCCGGCCTGCTGTGGGTGGGCGATCGCCTGCGCAGGGTGGCAAAGCCTGCGCTGAAGCTGCATTGAGCTAGGTAGTAGGCAAGGCCGCCCATGGGGCGGCCTTCATGCTTGGGGCAAAGCGCGGGTCTAACTGGCGCCGAACCCGGCAAAGCCGGGCCGCATTGGCTAAGCACCGTCATCCGCAAGCTGGTTTTTGCATGTGGCAGGGTTGGCCGCATGCTTGCTATGTGGCATACAATATATAAAAATATAAAACGTAAGCCACTTAATCATCAGGAGCCAGCATGCAGCACGACTACCAAGACCTTACCGCCACCCTGTCCACCAAGCTGGCCGACCTGCGCCGCGAGATACCCGACACCATGAAAGGCTTTGGCCAGATGAGCCGTGCCGCGCTGGCCGACAGCGCGCTAAGCACCAAGCACAAGGAGCTGATCGCCATGGGTATCGGTATCGCCGCCCGCTGCCAGGGCTGCCTGGGTTTTCACGCCAAGGCGCTGGTGGAGCTGGGCTGTAGCCGCGCCGAATTCATGGAGATGTTGCAAGTGGCGGTGTATATGGGCGGCGGGCCATCGTTGATGACCGCCGCCGAGGCGCTGCTGGCCTACGAGACATTTGGCGGGGAACAGGCCGCGGCCTAGCCAGTGGCGCTGCAGGCGGGGCTAGCCATGCCAGTGCTGCCAGCCCCACAGCAGCAGGGCGGCGGCCACCAGCCAGCACAGGGTGGCCAGTAACAGGGTAGCAGCGAGCGGCAGGCGCACACTCAGCAGGTATACAGCCAGCAGGTAGAGGGCATAGGGCAGCAGGGCGCATAGCCCGAACAAGGCCGTTTGCTGCAAGTTGGCCGCACTGCGGCTGCGGCCAACCACGTAGTGTGCAATCAGGGCAAAGGTGGGAAACAGCGGTACCAGCCCTGCCACAAAGAAATAGCGGCTGCCGGACAACCACTGTATCAGCAGCACCGCCAGCGCGCCCAGCAGGCACTTGCCCAGCAGGGCGATATCCATCAGCTGCCCAGCAAGGCGGCTACGACTTTGCGGTCTTCTGCCAGCAGGATGTTGTAAGTGCGGCAGGCGGCGCTGGTGTCCATTACTTCCACACCGATACCGGCGTTGGTTAGCGCGGCGCTCAGGCGCGGGTGCGGGAAGCGCAGCGTGGGGCCGCTGCCAAAAATCACCAGCTCCGGCTGCAGTGCCAGCAGCTGGGTAAAGTGCGCTTCTTCCAGCGCCGCAAAGTTGGCCGGCGCCCACGGCGTAATGCTGTCGGCGCTCACGATCAGGCTGCCTTCGTGGCGTTCACGGTTGATCTCGACATAGCCCGCGCCGTGCGCGGTAAACAGGTTGGCACCTGCAGTTTTGGCTTCGTGCAGCTTCATGATGAAATCCTGTTGGCTGGTGTAGTGCAGTGCACCACGGTTTGGGATAGGATTATACCCCGCCTGGCCAGAATGCCAGGGCCGGATACGCCCGCCGCTTGCGGCAGACCACAGGACAAACGACAGGTGGCCCGTGCCACCGCAGAAGACGGTAACACCCCTCATGCAGCCTATCCAGAAATCCCAGAAACTTGCCAACGTCTGCTACGACATTCGCGGCCCGGTGCTCGAACACGCCAAGCGGATGGAGGAAGAAGGCCACCGTATCATCAAGCTGAACATCGGCAACCCGGCGCCTTTCGGTTTCTTCGCCCCGGACGAGATCATCGAGGACGTTATCGTCAACCTGCAGAATGCGTCCGGTTACTGTGATTCCAAGGGCCTGTTTGCCGCGCGCAAGGCCATCATGCATTACGCGCAGCAGAAGCATCTGCCCCAAGTGGGCATGGAAGACATCTACATTGGCAACGGCGTGTCCGAGCTGATCGTGATGGCCATGCAGGCGCTGCTGGATAACGGCGACGAAGTGCTGGTGCCCGCGCCGGATTACCCGCTGTGGACCGCCGCCGTCAGCCTGGCCGGCGGCCAGCCGGTGCACTACCTGTGCGACGAGAACGACGGCTGGATGCCGTCCATTGCCGACATCCGCGCCAAGATCACGCCGCGTACCAAGGCGCTGGTCATCATCAACCCGAACAACCCCACCGGCGCCCTGTACCCCGACCACGTGCTGCAGCAGCTGGTAGAGGTAGCGCGTGAATTCGGCCTGCTGCTGTACGCCGATGAAATCTACGACAAGGTGCTGTACGACGGTGCCACTCACACCTCCATCGCCTCGCTGGCGCCGGACCTGATGGTGTGCACTTTCAACGGGCTGTCCAAAAACTACCGTGCCTGCGGCTACCGCGCCGGCTGGATGATTTTGTCTGGCGACAAGCGCCGCGCCAAAGACTACATCGAAGGCCTGAACATGCTGGCCTCGATGCGCCTGTGCGCCAACGTGCCGGCGCAGTACGCCATCCAGACCGCGCTGGGCGGCTACCAGAGCATCGACGACCTGGTGGCACCGGGCGGCCGCCTGGCGCGCCAGCGCGACCTGGCCTACAAGCTGCTCACCGATATTCCGGGCGTGAGCTGCGTGAAGCCGCAGGGCGCGCTGTACCTGTTCCCGCGGCTGGACCCGGCGGTTTACCCTATCGAAGACGACCAGCAGTTCATTCTGGAGCTGCTGCAGCAAGAGCGCGTGTTGCTGGTGCAGGGCAGTGGCTTCAACTGGATTGCGCCGGATCACTTCCGCGTGGTATTCCTACCCAATAGCGACGATCTGACCGAAGCCATCGGCCGCATCGCCCGCTTCCTGGAAAACTACCGCAAACGCCACGGTACCGCATGAACACACTTGCCCGCGCCGCACAGCAGCACCGCCTGCCCAAGCGACAGGCGCGGGTAACTCATGAATGAAGCAAAGGGGCGTGCGCGCCCCTTTGTGCTGTCTGCGGCCAACCTATAAGTTGGCCGCAGCACAGAAATAAAAAGCTGGAAACACACCAGCAGCTGCCACCGGCAGCAGGCCGACGTGCCAGGGAAATTTGAAAACCGAAACAGCAGGAGTATTCAACAATGAAGCCGATCAATATTGGCCTGATGGGGGTGGGAACAGTCGGTGGCGGTGTCGCCACCGTATTGAAGCGTAACGCGGAAGAAATCAGCCGCCGTGCCGGCCGCGACATCCGCCTGACTATTGCTTCCCGCCGCAATGTAGAGCAAGCCCGTGAGCTGGTGGGCGCCGACGTCACCGTGGTGGCCGATGCGTTTGCCGTGGTGAACCACCCTGATGTGGACATCGTGGTCGAGCTGATCGGTGGCGATACCGTGGCCAAAGAGCTGGTACTGCAAGCCATTGCCAACGGCAAGCACGTGGTTACCGCCAACAAAAAGCTGCTGGCGGTACACGGCAACGAGATTTTTGCCCGCGCGCAGGAAAAAGGCGTGATGGTGGCGTTTGAAGCGGCAGTGGCCGGCGGTATTCCCATCATCAAGGCGCTGCGCGAAGGCCTGTCGGCCAACCGTATCGAGTGGCTGGCCGGCATCATCAACGGCACGTCCAACTTCATCCTCAGCGAAATGCGCGAGAAGGGTGCCGACTTTGCCGACGTGCTGAAAGAAGCCCAGGCACTGGGCTACGCCGAAGCCGACCCGACCTTTGACGTGGAAGGCCACGACGCCGGCCACAAGCTCACCATCATGGCCGCCATCGCCTTTGGTATCCCGATGCACTTTGACCAGTGTTATCTGGAAGGCATCAGCCAGCTGGCCGGCAAGGACATCCAGTACGCCGAAGAGCTGGGCTACCGCGTGAAGCTGCTGGGCCTGACCCGCCGCACCGAACAAGGCGTCGAGCTGCGCGTACACCCCACACTGATCCCCGAGCAGCAGCTGATTGCCAATGTAAACGGCGTGATGAACGCAGTGCTGGTACGCGGCGACGCCATCGGCCAGGCGCTGTTCAACGGCCCGGGCGCCGGCGCGCTGCCGACCGCGTCGGCCGTGGTAGCCGATATTGTCGACGTGGCCCGCCTGCTGACCTCCGACCCGGAACACCGTGTGCCGCACCTGGCTTTCCAGCCGGACCAGCTCAAAGACCTGCCTATCCTGCCGATGGGCGACGTGGTCAGCAGCTACTACCTGCGCATCCAGGCTATCGACCGCGCTGGTGTGATGGCCGACATCACCCGTCTGCTGGCCGAGAACGGCATTTCCATCGAAGCGCTGATCCAGAAAGGTTCTGCTGCCGATGGTTCGGCCGAGATCGTGATCCTCACGCACCGCGTGCTGGAAAAAGCGGCCAACGCCGCCATTGCCGCCATCGAGGCACTGGACAGCGTTGCGGGCAAGGTTGTGCGCCTGCGCATGGAAGAGCTCAATGGCTAAGCGTCTGCTTATCCTGTTGGCCGCCAGCAGCCTGCTGGCGGGCTGCGCCACGCTGGCCCCGCGCCAGCTGGCGCAGGACCGCATGAACGACGCCTGCAAAAGCAAGATCGCCAGCACGCCGCTGCTGCCCTTGCTGAGCTCGCAAAGCAAGATCAACGGTTATTGCAGCTGTGCCAGCGACAAGCTGGTGTCCGGCCTGAGCAACAGCGAGCTGCTGGAAGTGTCGGCCAAAGGCAAAGACATTCTGGCCGAGCCTGCCTGGCAGGGCCGTTTGCTCAATGTGGGCCTGCAATGCCTGAATACACTGGTTCGATAACATGAAATACATCAGCACCCGTGGCGGCATGACGCCGCTGTCATTTTCCGACACCATCCTGATGGGCCTGGCACCGGACGGCGGCCTGGCGCTGCCGGAAAGCTACCCGCAGGTTGGCCGCGCCCAGCTGGACGCCTGGCGCGATCTGTCCTACGCCGAGCTGGCGTTCGAGATCATCAGCCTGTTTGCCACCGATATCCCGCAAGACGACCTCAAGGCCATGCTGGCACGCACCTACACCGCCGAGGTGTACGGTAGCGAGGCCATCACGCCAGTGAAGCGCCTGCACGACGGCCTGGTGATTCTGGAACTGTCGAACGGCCCCACGCTGGCGTTCAAGGACATGGCCATGCA
>JAIXTB010000151.1 GCA_027484385.1 Neisseriaceae bacterium
CGGCTGCTCCAGCGGTACGCTTCCCGAACGTTTACGGTATCGATATGCCAACCCGCGCCGAGCTGCTGGCTACCGGCCGCAACGAGACGCAAATCGCCGCTGAAATCGGTGCCGACGCGGTGATTTACCAGGATCTGGACGCGCTGGAGCAAGCGGTGCACAGCCTGAATCGCGAGCTGAACGTATTTGAAGCTTCGTGCTTTAGCGGCTGCTACATTACCGGCGACATCAACGAAGCGTACCTGGATGCGATCGAGGCGGCGCGCGGCAAGGGCAAATCTGCTGGCAAAGAAGCGAAAGACGGCGAAGATGCAGGCAGCCAGATGGTAGACCTCAACCTGAATGTGGCTGAGCAAAACCTGATGTAATGTGCTTATAACGACAAGGGTTGGCCGCCGCGGCCAACCCTTGTTATCGTTTGGGTTTGTATTCAATCGCCCGTGTCGAGAATAAACATGTCCAGTGATGACCCTTGTCTGAGCCTGCACCCGGAAACCCTGGCCATTCGTGCCGGCCGCGAAACCAGCGAGTATCGCGAGCATAGCCAGAGCCTGCAGCTTACCTCCAGCTTTACCTTCGATAGCGCAGCCCAGGCAGCCGCCATGTTTTTGGGCGAAATCGATGGCTTTACCTACTCCCGCTTTACCAACCCTACCGTGTCGGCGTTCCAGCAGCGCCTGGCAGCCATGGAGGGCGCCGAGCGTGCTGTAGCCACCTCTACCGGCATGGCGGCCATCCAGGCTACCATGCTGACCCTGCTGAAAAGCGGCGACCACATCGTGTCCTCGCGCAGCCTGTTTGGCTCCACCATTAATCTGTTCAATGGTGTGCTGGCCAAGTTTGGCGTGGAAACCAGCTATGTCGATGCGGCCAACCTGGACGCCTGGCGCGCAGCTATCAAGCCGAATACCAAGGTGTTTTTCCTGGAAACGCCATCGAACCCGCTCACTGACTTGGCAGACATTGCCGCCGTGGCGGCCATTGCACACGAAGCAGGGGCCTTGCTGGTGGTGGATAACTGCTTCTGCTCGCCAGCCCTGCAGCAGCCTATCAAGCTGGGTGCCGATCTGGTGGTGCACTCTGCCACCAAGTACCTGGATGGCCACGGCCGCGTGATGGGGGGGGCCGTGGTGGGGAGTGACAAGCTGGTGGAGCAGGTGTATCTGCACGTTCGTACCGCAGGTCCGTCGCTGGCACCGTTCAATGCCTGGGTGTTGCTATCCGGCCTGGAAACCCTGCATCTGCGTATGGAAAAGCATTCAGCCAATGCGCTGGCGCTGGCGCAGTGGCTGCAGCAGCAGCCTGCGGTGGAAAAAGTGTTTTACCCCGGTTTGCCAGATCATCCGCAGTACGAGCTGGCGCAGCGCCAGCAGAAAAGTGGCGGGGCGGTACTGTCGTTCCAGGTAAAAGGCGGGCGCGAAGCAGCCTGGAAAGTGGTTGATGCCATCCGGCTGATCTCCCGTACGGCCAACCTGGGCGACGTGAAAACCACGCTGACTCACCCGGCCTCCACCACCCATGCACGCATTACCCCGCAGGCCCGCGCTGAAGCGGGTATTACCGAGGGTTTGCTGCGCGTGGCGGTAGGGCTGGAGCACATAGAAGACCTGAAAGCAGATTTGCTGCGCGGTCTGTAAAGAAACAGTTGTTTCAATCAAGCGGCAGTCTAAACTGAAGACTGCCGTTTTTGATTGCAAAAATTATAAAGGCTAGGCGATGCAATTCTTGACATGCGTCAATTTTAAACGTAAGTTTCAAACGCTTGTTCTAAAGTCATGATGAGCAAGGCGACGCAATTACTTACCCCGATCAAGGTGCAAGACAGCATGGAAGCGAATAAACCCGATACCGCAACACGAATTCTGGACGTCGCAGAACGTCTGTTCGTCGAGCACGGTTTCGAGGCTACTTCGCTTCGCATGATTACACAGCAGGCAGAGGTTAATCTGGCTGCGGTGAATTACCACTTTGGTTCCAAGGATGCGCTGTTCGAGTCCGTATTCATGCGCCGTATCGGCCCCTTCGTGGCGGCCTGTCTGGCCGAGCTGGATACGCTTGAGCAATCTGGACAAACACTGACAGCCGAGCAATTGGTGGTGAGCTTCATCCGCCCGTGCCTGGCCCTGTCTAAAGACCCTGCGAGGGGCGGGGCGCTGTTTGTCCGGCTGATGTCGCGCACGCTGGTAGAGAATCACCGCCTGCTGCGCGAAGCACTGAATCAGCAGTACAGTATTTTTGTACAGCGCTATACCAGTGCGTTTCAGCGTGCATTACCCCAGTTTGGGGCCGAAGATATCGCATGGCGCATGCATTTCGCTTTCAGCGTGATGTTCAACGCCTTTGCCGGTAATGATGTGTTGAAGATTTTTGTCCGTAGCCAAGTGGTGACCGCCCGCGACCCGGACATGATCGTGAAACACCTGGTACCTTTTGTCGTGGCAGGGTTGACGGCGCCCATCTGATTGACTTTTCACAGGGTCAACACGAGGGTTAACCATAATGACATCTGCCGTTATTCTCGTCCTGCTGATGGGCGCGCTGGCTTACTTCCGCGCGCCTGTCATTGCTTGGACTATCGCCATTGCAGGCTGGCTTGCTAGCCTGCAGTTTGTCTGGAGCTGCCAGGTTCCTGTTGCCGTATGGGCCGTTTTCGGCGTCATCGCGGCGATATTGAACCTTACCCCACTGCGCCGCGCCGTGTTCACCGGCCCGGTGTTCACCATCTTCAAAAAAATCACCCCTGCCATGTCCCAGACAGAGCAGGAAGCGATCAACGCCGGTACCGTCTGGTGGGATCGTGACCTGTTCTCCGGCAAGCCGGACTGGAACCGCTTGCTGTCCTTCCCGGACCCGAAGCTTACCGCCGAAGAACAGGCCTTTATCGATGGCCCGACCGAAGCGCTGTGCAAAATGATCGACGACTGGAAGATCACGCACGAGCTGAAAGACCTGCCGCCAGAAGTGTGGCAGTTCATTAAAGACCAGGGCTTCCTGGGCATGATCGTCAAGAAAAAATACGGCGGTCTGGAGTTCTCTAACTACGCGCACGCCAAAGTGGTGACCAAGATCGCTACCCGTGGCGGTACGGCAGCTGTGTCGGTGATGGTGCCGAACTCCCTCGGCCCCGGCGAGCTGCTGCAGCACTACGGTACCGAAGCGCAGAAAGACTACTACCTGCCGCGCCTGGCTAAAGGCGTGGATGTACCATGCTTTGCGTTGACCAGCCCGTATGCGGGCTCCGATGCCGGTGCGATCCCTGACTTTGGTGTGGTATGCCGTGGCAGCTACACCGACCCGCGCAGCGGCCAGCATCACGAGAACGTACTGGGTATCCGCGTAAGCTGGGAAAAACGCTGGATTACCCTGGCGCCCGTGGCGACCGTACTGGGCCTGGCATTCAAGATGTACGATCCGGACCACCTGCTGGGTGACAAGGAAGATATCGGCATTACTTGCGCGCTGGTACCGACCGAGCACGAAGGCGTGTGCATTGGCCGTCGTCACTTCCCGGGCGGTGCTGCCTTCATGAACGGCCCGACCTGGGGTAAAGATGTGTTCATTCCGCTGGAGTGGATCATCGGCGGCCGCGATTTTGCCGGCCAAGGCTGGCGCATGCTGGTGGAGTGCCTGTCGGTAGGCCGCTGCATCTCCCTGCCTGCCATGTCGGTCGCCTCCGGCAAGGTAGCTTCCTATACCACCGGCGCGTATGCCCGTATCCGCGACCAGTTTGGTCTGTCCATCGGCAAGTTCGAAGGTGTAGACGAAGCCATGGCGCGTATCGGTGGCTTTACCTACCAGATGGAAGCCTCGCAAGACCTGGCCTTGACCGCGCTGGATATTGGCGAGAAGCCGTCGGTATTGTCTGCTGTGCTCAAATACCACAATACCGAGCGCATGCGCAAAACGCTGAATGACGCCATGGATGTACATGGTGGCAAGGCCGTGGTGCTGGGTCCGCGTAACTATCTGGCGCGTGCTTACCAGGCGATTCCTATTGCCATCACGGTAGAGGGTGCCAACATCCTGACGCGCTCCATGATCATTTACGGTCAGGGTGCCATCCGTTGCCATCCGTTTGTACTGCGTGAAATGAAAGCCGCCATGGCCAATGATGGCGCCGAGTTCGATAAGGCCATTACCGGCCACATCAACTTCGTCATCAGCAACGTGTTCCGCTCGCTGTGGATGGGCTTGACTGGCGCCAAATTTGTCGGCAGCCCGAAAGGCGGCGATGTCGCTACTTACTACAAGCAGCTCACCCGTTTCTCCAGTGCTTTTGCCTTGCTGTCCGACATGGCCATGTTTAGCCTGGGTGGCTCGCTGAAGTTCCGCGAAAAACTGTCTGCTCGCTTGGGTGACATGCTGTCCAATCTGTACATTGCCTCGGCTTGCCTCAAGCGCTTCGAGCGTGATGGTGCCCAGAAAGAAGACCTGCCGGTGCTGAAATGGGCGGTAGAAACCGCCCTGTACGACCTGCAGCAGGCCATGGATGGCTTCCTGGCAAACCTGCCAAGCCGCGTGTTGGCCGCAGTGCTGCGCAAGGTGATCTTTCCGTGGGGTCTGACCCTCAAGCCGGCCAGCGACCGCGTTGGCACCCAGGTTGCGCGCAGCCTGATGGAGCTGGGCCCGACCCGCAACCGTCTGACCAAAGGCATGTTTGTGTCGGCTGACGAATCCGACCCGGTTGGTGTGCTGGTGCCAGCCTTGAAAGCCATGCTGGAAACCGAGCCGGTAGAGCAGAAGCTGCGCAAACTGGGCCGCGATGGCAAGTTTAAAGCCATTACTGCGCGCGAGCGTCTGGCTGAGGCTTTGGCTGGTGGCATCATTACCCAGCAAGAGTTTGATGCGGTAACACGTGCACGCAAACTCAAGCGCGATGTCATCATGGTGGACGACTTCGACATGAAGATGGAGCACCACGACGAGCAATTGCTGCAGCGCCTGATTTTCTGATGCACTAACATGTAAGTGGGGTGGGCGAAAGCCCACCCTCCTGCTGATGTCATTTTGCAGGCAGAGTGACATCAGGAGGGGCAAACATGCAAAACAACCCGATTGAATCCGCGCGCCAGCCAGTGCTGCGCTTGCGTGCCGAGCCGCGTAGTACCAATGCGCACGGTCGCGTGCAGGCAGGGTGGCTGTTACACCAGATCGACCTGGCTGGTGCAACATCTGCCGAGCGCATTGCCAAAGGTGCGGTCACCACCGTGGCGGTGAATGCGTTCCAGTTTGCCCAACCCATTCATGTGGGCGATGTAGTGTCCATCTACGCCAGCTGTTTGCGGCTGGGGCAGAAATCCGTCACGCTGAAACTGGAGGTGGAAGCGGAGCGTATGTCAGGTGAGGTGGTGGTGATTACGGACCTTATCGCCACATACGTCGCTATTGATGCCGATGGCCAATCCCGTCTCATCTGATGCATTGTGTGTTTCAAGATAACGGTGAAACGACCGTTTGGAACGAATGCTCGAAAATGCTGGAAATACTTATCTAGTCTGGTAGTATCAATGTTAGATCGACGATACAGTACGGTCACAACAGCATGACAAACAATGCACAGAGGGAATAACACATGAAACTGAAACACCTCAGCCTGTCCGTGATGATGATGGGTGCCTCCGCCGCTGTAATGGCCTCTGGCTACCATTTTGGTACCCAGTCTGTCAGTGCGCAGTCCACCGCTAACGCCAATGGTGCCGAAGCGAATGATGCCTCGACTATTTTTTATAATCCGGCTGGGATGACAAAGCTCGAAGGTACCAATTTTTCGGGTGTGCTGAACGTTGTGGTACCGCATGTCGAGTTTGCCAATAATGGTTCTTCCACAGCAGCTGGCGTGGCGATCAAGGGTGGTAATGGTGGCAAGATCGTTGACCCTGCCGCTGTGCCTCATCTTTATGTTACCCATCAGCTGAATGATAAGCTGACTGCTGGTTTGGGTATTTTCGTTCCTTTTGGCTCTAAAACTTCCTACGATCGTGATTGGGTTGGTCGTTATAACATTATCGAGACCGAGCTAAAGACCATTACATTCAACCCAAGCTTGGCGTTCAAATTGTCCGAGAAAGTGTCTGTTGGTGTGGGCATCAGTGCTCAGCATATCGAAGGCAAGCTTGTTAAAGGTGTGGACTCGGGTACCAGCTTGGTTAATGCGGCTAGGGCAGCCGGTGGCTTGACAACAGCAGCCCATTTGGCTGCTGCTGCCCAGATTTCCGGTAATTCGGCACTGGATGGTACTGTTGATGTAAACGGAGATGATTGGGGTTTCGGCTACAACTTCGGTGTGCTGTACGATATCAATGATCGGACTCGTGTAGGTCTGGCTTATCGTTCTGCGATTAAGCACACGCTGAAAGGCGATGCCAAGTGGGCATTGAAACCATCTGATGCAACAGCAACAATCAATTCCTTGACTAGTCTAGGTGTGGCTGCTGGTAACCTCGCGGCTACCGCTGGTGCTTTGGCAACGCAAAAAGCAGCTATTACCAATAGCAATGCATCGCTGAAGGTAAAAACGCCTGATTCTCTTTCTTTGAATTTCTTCCATAGCCTGAATGATCGCTGGGATATCATGGGTGACTACACCCGTACCTTCCATTCGAAATTCCAGGAGCTGCGCATTGATTTCGACAATACACTGCCAGATAGCATTACCCCTGAAAAGTGGAAAGACACCGACCGTATCTCGCTTGGCGTGGCCAACAAGTATTCCGATCGTCTGAAACTGCGTGCTGGTGTGGCCTATGATGAAACACCGGTTGCTAATGAGAGCCTGCGTACACCATCCATTCCTGATAATGATCGTTACTGGTTGTCTTTGGGTGGTAACTATGCGCTGGATAAAGACCGTTCGGTAGATTTTGCTTACACTTTCGTCAAAATCAAATCGTCCAATACCAATAATAAAGACTGGTGCGATGGTGCTACCGTTTCTTCCGTTACTTGCACTTCCAGCAAGGCAACACTGAAGGGTAGCTACAAGTCTTATGCGCAGATTATTGGTGTGCAATACAACCAGCGCTTCTGATGCACGGATCATTGCGGCCAACTTCACGTTGGCCGCATTAAACACGGCCACGTAAAGCCGTGTTTTTTTGGAAAAGATGCTGAATTTTGGTTCAGATACTCTAAATCAGATCTTTCCACAGATTGCTTACCCGGAACCTATAATCCGGGAAGCCTTTAACCATGTTTGTTCGTTAAGACAACCGAGGAAACCATGTCTCAGACCAAATTCATCGTGCGCAAGGTAGCCGTTCTGGGTGCCGGCGTGATGGGGGCGCAAATCGCCGCTCATCTGGTTAATGCCAAGGTGCCAACCGTTCTGTTCGACCTTCCGGCTAAAGAAGGCAACAAGAACGCAATTGCGCTGAAAGCTATCGAAGGCCTGAAAAAGCTCAAGCCGTCCCCGCTGTCCAACAAGGATGCGGTGAACTTTATCCAGCCAGCCAACTACGAAGACCACCTGCATCTGCTGAAAGACTGCGATCTGGTGATCGAGGCGATTGCCGAGCGCATGGACTGGAAGGCAGACCTGTATGCCAAGGTTGGCCCGCATCTGGGCGAGCAAACCATCTTCGCTACCAATACCTCGGGGCTGTCCATTAATCAACTAGCCGATTCGCTGCCGGCGGCACTGAAGCCCCGCTTCTGCGGTGTGCATTTCTTCAACCCGCCGCGCTACATGCATCTGGTCGAGATCATTCCATGTGTGGGCTCTGACGCCGGTATTCTGGATAACCTGGAACGTTTCCTGGTATCCACGCTGGGCAAGGGCGTGATCCGCGCCAAAGATACCCCGAACTTTGTGGCGAACCGCATTGGCGTGTTCTCCATGCTGGCAACTATTGCCAACGCAGAGAAGTTCGGTATCCGCTTTGATATCGTGGATGACCTGACCGGCCCGCGCCTGGGTCGCCCGAAGTCCGCTACTTTCCGTACCGCCGACGTGGTGGGCCTGGATACCTTCTCCCACGTGGTGAAGACCATGCAGGACACCCTGCCACAAGACCCGTGGCACGCGCTGTTCCAGTCGCCACAATGGCTGCAGAAGCTGATCGCTGACGGTGCCCTGGGTGCTAAAACCAAGCGCGGTATCTACAAAAAAGAAGGCAAACTGATGTTTGTCATCGACCCGGCTACTGGTGAGTACGTTGGTGCCGGCCAGAAAGGCGACGACGCCGTCAAAGAAATCCTGAAGATCGCCAACCCGGGCGAAAAATTCAAAAAGCTGCGCGAGAGCGAGCACCCGCAGGCACAGTTCCTGTGGGCTTGCTTCCGCGACGTATTCCACTACATCGCCTTCCACCTGGGTGATATCGCTAACTGCGCACGCGATGTGGATTTTGCCATTCGCTGGGGCTTTGGCTGGTCTGCCGGCCCGTTCGAAACCTGGCAATCCGCCGGCTGGCAGCAAGTGGCCGAGTGGGTAGATGCTGACGTGAAAGCCGGCAAGTCGCTGGCTGCGGCCAACCTGCCAGCCTGGGCGCTGGAAGCTGACCGTGCAGGTGTGCACTTTGCTGATGGCTCGTTTGATGCAGCCGCTGGCAAGCTGGTAGGTCGCTCCACGCTGGACGTGTACGCACGTCAGCTCGCCCCGGCAAAAGTGCTGGGCGAAGCCAATGGCCTGCTGGGTGAAACCGTATTCGAAAACGACGGTGTGCGTGCCTTCACTACTGGCGATGAAGTACTGGTGGTGTCGTTCAAGTCCAAAGCCCACGCGATTGGCCCGGACGTGATTGATGGTGTGCATGCTGCGCTGGATATCGCCGAAGCCCGCTTCAAGGGCTTGGTGATCTGGCAGACCGAAGAGCCGTTCTCGGTAGGTGCGGACCTGCAGTCCATGCTGCCAGCCTTCATGATGGGTGACTGGGATGCCATCGACACCATGGTGCGTCGCTTCCAGGAAACGTCCATGCGTCTGCGTTACAGCCAGATTCCGACTGTTGCTGCTACCCAAGGTTACGTGTTTGGCGGTGGTTGCGAGTTTGCCATGCATTGCGACAAGGTGGTGGCTGCGCTGGAATCCTACGTGGGTCTGGTTGAAGTGGGCGTGGGTCTGCTGCCAGGTGGTGGCGGTTGCAAAGAGTTTGCCGTACGTGCCGCCCGCGAAGCCAAAGGTGATGTGCTGGCTGCGCTGAAGGACTACTTCATGGCGATTGCTACTGCCAAAGTGGCGACCAGTGCACACGAAGCGCAGGAAATCGGTTTCTTCCGTGCTACTGACAATGTGGTGTTCAACAGCTACGAGTTGCTGCATGTTGCTAAACAGCAAGCGCTGTCCATGTACGAGTCGGGCTACCGTCCGCCGATAGCCGGTGGCAAGTTTGCCGTTGCTGGCCGTGCCGGTGCCGCTTCCATCAAGGGCCAGCTGGTGAACATGCTGGAAGGTAACTTCATCAGCAAGCATGACTTTACCATTGCCGGCCTGATTGCCGATGTGATGACCGGTGGGGATGTGGAGCAGGGCACGCTGGTGAATGAGCAGTGGATTCTGGACCTGGAGCGCAAGGCATTCATGACCTTGCTGAAATCCAGCAAGACCCAGGATCGTATTGCCAATATGCTGACTACCGGCAAACCACTGCGTAACTAATCACAGCCAGAATGCGGGCAAGCTGGCGGCTGAGGGGCTAAGCCAGCTTTGCCGGAAGGAGATTTAAAAAATGGTTAAACAAGTACAGGAAGCTTACATCGTCGCCGCCACCCGTACCCCGGTAGGCAAGGCACCACGTGGCATGATGCGCCATGTACGCCCGGACGATATGCTGGCACACGTTATTACCGGTGCGCTGGCCCAAGTGCCTACGCTGGACCCGAAGCTGATTTCCGATTGCGTGGTAGGTTGCGCTTTCCCGGAAGCCGAGCAAGGCTTGAACATGGCACGTATTGGCGTGCTGCTCGCTGGTCTGCCTAATACTGTAGGCGGCATCACCATCAACCGTTACTGCTCGTCCGGTATCAACGCCGTGCAGATGGCCGCCGACCGTATCCGTCTGGGCGAAGCCGACGTGGTGATTGCGGCGGGTTCCGAGTCCATGTCCATGGTGCCGATGATGGGCAACAAGGTTTCCTTGAACCCGGAAGTGTTCGCCAAAGACGAGAACTATGCCATCGCTTACGGCATGGGCCTGACTGCCGAAAAAGTAGCCCAGCAATGGGGCGTGTCCCGCGAAGACCAGGATGCGTTTGCAGTTGAGTCGCACCGCCGTGCGCTGGCTGCCATTGATGGCGGCAAGTTCAAGAACGAGATTACCCCGCTGGAAGTGACCTATCGCACGCCTAACCTGGAAACCGGCGAAGTGGTCAGCAAGACCCGTGTGCTGGATACTGATGAGGGTCCGCGTCGCGAAACCACGCTGGAAGGCCTGGCCAAGCTGAAAACCGTGTTCGATGCCAAGGGTTCGGTCACTGCGGGTAACTCCTCGCAAATGTCCGATGGTGCTGGTGCCGTGATTCTGGTCTCTGAGCGCGTATTGAGAGAGTTCAACCTGACCCCGCTGGCGCGTTACGTTACCTTCTCGGTAAAAGGCGTGCCGCCGGAAATCATGGGTATCGGCCCGAAAGAAGCGATTCCGGCAGCCTTGAAACAGGCTGGCCTGGCGCAGAGCGATCTGAAATGGATCGAGCTGAATGAAGCTTTTGCTGCCCAAGCCTTGGCGGTGGCACGTGATCTGGAGCTGGATATGTCGCTGGTTAACCCGCATGGTGGCGCTATTGCGCTGGGCCACCCGCTGGGCGCAACCGGTGCTATCCGCACCGCTACACTGATTCATGGTATGCGCGATGCGGGTATGCAGGGCCATGGCATGGTAACCATGTGCATCGGTACCGGTATGGGTGCTGCCGGTATTATCGAAGTGCTGTGATAAGCCTGTTGCGGCCAACAGTGAGGTTGGCCGCAACAACAAAAAAGCCGGCTGCAAAGCCGGCTTTTTTCATGAGCTGTAGTGTGTTTACAGGCGTTCCAGTGTTTCAAATTCTACTTGTTGGCAATCTTCGAAAGTTGCGTTGCTATGCAATATACGAATCTGGTATGACTTGCCATTGGCCGCAAAGGTCAGCTCTCTACCATTGTCTGCTAGCCGCTTCGGTATCAGAAAAACACGTTGCCCCTTTTTTGCATTGGTCTGTGTAATGTACAAGCCACTGCTGATATTGCTGCCATCGACGCCGCCTTCACTCAGGCTCACGGGTAAGGGCAGGCTACCCAGTACTTCTACGCCCACACGGGTACCACCCTCCGCCAACCGTTGCACGCGGCGTATTACGCACAGCTGGCCAGGATATTCGCGGGATGAAACCCAGATGGTACGGCCAATCATCAGGCTTTCGACCGAACGCCCCAGATAAGTCAGGCCAAAACCCGCTTCGCTGGCATCATTCACACGCCAGTCGTCATTGATTTCATCTTGCGGTAGCGCACTGCGATTCACTTTGAGGTGGTGGGCGATTTTCTCAAAGCCGATTTCAACTTTGGCGTGCCCACTGGAGCTGAGTCGTTCGTGCTGGCGCATGGACTTGCCGCCATCTTGCGACCAGCGCGACGACAGCTTTTGCAGCAGGTTACGCCATGTCGGCGTATCCATGGCCGGGAGTGCTTGCTTGAAGCCTTCGGGGATGCCTTGGTCAAAATCCAGAATCAGATCGGCCAGACGGTTTACCACAAAGTCACCAGACCAGTAGCGGCACCCTTTGCCTAATGTGCCACGGCGCAGTAGCTGTGGCGGGGCGGGCAGCTCCAGATTGATGACGTACTGGAAATCGCTCTTTGAGGCGGTGTTTTGCAGCTTGATGCCTTCCGATAGTCTGGCCAGTAGCAGGTGGATGGCCTCGATCTCTATGGTCAGCAGATTGTCTGTTTGCGCCAGATGCAGCATGGCAGCCTGAATCAGCAGCTGTTCGCCAGAGGTGGATTCAGCCTGCTCTTCGTACATGGTAATGGCTTTGCCGTGGAAGCCGTGCTGTTCGGCAAACTGATACAGCCGGTAGGCTTGCTGCCAGGTGTTGCCATCAGCAGAGATGTAGCGCAGGGCACTCCATTTGATCAGGCTGAGCTGATGGTGCAGTGCCCGGATGGCAACGCGCTCGATCTGGGCGTCGATCTGGGCATTCTTGCTGCTCTGGAACTGGCGTAAACAGAGCTGGTAGCCATTGGAGAGCTCAGTCCAATAGGCCAGGATGCTGGGCAGGAATGATTTGGAGCGCGACGCACCGATCAGGAATTCCTTGCACAACTTCCTATGCATTTCCACCGCCCGTGTATCGACATACAGGAGCGTGCTAATGCGGTCTTTGAGTGTGACGTTGGCATCTTTGTTGATCTTTGCCACCGCCTTGATGATTTCGACCAGCGCCGTGTAGTACTCGGCATTTGGCAGATTCTTGACCAGCATGGTTGCCGACTCGGTCGACTCGCTTGAGGTCTTTTTCCTGCCTGAAATGGCGCTAAGAATGGCTTTGATATCAATCATTGGGTACGGAGTCGGGTTCGGTTGGCCGAGTCATGCTATGAGCTGCTTATAGTAGCCTAATCTCGTTATCGATAGGAAGGCTGGCTCAATGGCGGCAGTTTTTTATACGAATGTATTGCTTTATAGATAGTCAAATGTCGTACATTTTTTACACACAATGCAATGACAGAATGAAGTGTGAGTATAGTATTTTTAAGCCGTTCTGTATTGCTTATATAGTTCGCTTACGGCTATCCATGACCGTCATCACAGCGTGCATCGCCGCGAAACCGCTGTGGAGAAAATCATACAATCGTTTTTTTCATTTATAGAACAGTCGTCTGCGGGTTTGTCGTCTCTGTCTGTGCGTGTAAATTGAGCATGCACTCTAATTTTGAGTGTGACCAATCAAGTGACAACAAGATCACTCGTCATTCATCGAGGAGAACATATGCGCAAGTTTATCGCCGCCAAACGCATGCTGGCGACTGCAGCACTGCTGGCTGTTAGCCTGCAATCCGCTCACGGGATGGGCACTGTGCCGGCAGACAGTGAGGCTACTTATACCAAAACCAAATACCCCATCGTGCTAGTGCATGGGGTATTGGGGTTCGATAGTTTGCTTGGTATGGATTACTTTTACGGTATCCCTGCCGAGCTGCAGCGTAGTGGTGCCCAGGTTTACATCGCACAGGTGTCACCTGCGGACAGCTACGAGCGACGCGGCGAGCAGCTACTTGAACAGGTACAGCGCATTGTCGCCATGACCGGTTCGCAGAAGGTCAACCTTATCGGTCATAGCATGGGGTCTCCCACCTCGCGGTACGTTGCATCGGTTAGGCCAGACTTGGTTGCCTCTGTGACCAGTGTTGGTGGTGTGAACAAGGGTTCTAAAGTGGCAGATGCACTGCGTGGCGTACTTCCGCCAGGCTCTGTGACCGAGTCGGTAGTCGCTGCCGCGGGCGGCGCTTTCGCCAGCATGATCCGGCTGTTCTCTACAGGCAGCAGCCTGTCACAAGACGAGTTAGCCACGTTGAACTCGCTCACTACGCCTGGGACACTCGCCTTTAATAGCCGCCATCCGCAGGCAGTGCCAACGACGGCTTGCGGTGAAGGTGCCTATCAAGTCAACGGCATCCATTATTTCTCGTGGTCGGGTGCGCAGCCTTACACCAACCCGCTGGATGTGGGCGATCCTTTGCTGGCGGCAACCGGCTTGGTATTCGGTGCTGAACCCAACGATGGTTTGGTAGGGACTTGCTCGTCACACTTGGGCCAGGTCATTCGCGACAACTACCGTTTCAACCATCTGGATGAGACCAATATGTTCTTCGGCTTGGGCAACATTCTGGAGACCAGTCCTGTCACGCTGTTCCGTCAGCATGCCAACCGTCTGCGCAACCTGGGGGTATAAGCATGCGGCTGCAAGGCAAGGTATGGCTGCTACTGGTGTTGGCCGCATCGGCTGGCGCGTATTGGTGGCAGTCGGGTAGTGCCGAGCAGCCTGTAGCTGAGGGGGTGTTTGCCCCCTCGCTACGGCAAACATCGGTAGATGGCCTGCCGCCTGTTCCAGTGAGTGGCAAGATGGATGCCAAGCAGCTGAAAGCGCTGTTTGATTACTATCTTGCCACGCAAGGCGAGCGCACCCTTCCGGAGATTCGTCAGGAAATCGAAAAGCAACTGGCAGCGCGTCTGAGTGGTGCAGCCCTGCTGGATGCCCAGGATTTTTTCCGCCGCTATCTGGCGTATCTTCATGATTTGGGACAGGCGGGCAAAGCGATACGTACAGTCTCCAGCGATCTGGTCAGCCAGATGGGGCAGCGTTTGCAGTTGCTCAGCCAGATTCGTGCGCGGCACTTTACCGCACAGGAACTCACGCTGCTGTTTGCAGAAAGTGATGCAATGGATCAGCTTATCCTGCAGCGGATGGCTATCCATCAGCGGCAGGATCTCAGTGAGGCGGAAAAGCGCCGTCAACTGGATACGCTGGAGCAGTCGTTACAGCCCGAGTTGAGAGCTGCCCGTCAGCAAATGACACAGCATATTGCTTTGGCAGATGCTGAGCGTAATCTGCGCCAGCGGGGCGGCACACCAGAACAATTGCAGGATTTACGTGCCGGAATGGTGGGGGTCGAGGCAGCGCAAAGGTTGGCTGCAGTCGATGCAGAGGCGGTGGCATGGCAAGCCAAATTGCAGCAATGGAAACAGGAGCGTGAGCAGCTCGCAAAGGATGAGGCATTATCTGGCCCACAGCGGCTGCAGGCTTTGCAAGTATTAGAGCAGAAGCTATTCAGCGAGAATGAGCGTAAACGCCTGCTTGCTTACCAGTAAGTTACTTCTGAAAAAGCGCAACCCAGGTTGCGCTTTTTTTCCCCTTCATGTGTCAAGACTGTTCGCATAAGAAATTTCCCATCTTGGCTCGGTGCTTTTGTGGATGGCTTGCGACATTGATATTTCATTAA
>JAIXTB010000315.1 GCA_027484385.1 Neisseriaceae bacterium
TGCAAAATTTCGATATGATGATGGCAGATGCCATTCGGGATAAGCCATGTTCAAACCGGTGCTTTTATGCTTGCTGCTGCTACTGCCGTGCGCGCACGGCCTGGCCTTGCGTATTGCTACCGGCGAGCTGCCACCCTACGCCACGCAGGAGCGGCCGGATCAAGGGGTGGCGCTGCAGATTGTGCGCCGTGCGTTTGCGCTGGCGGGCCATTCGGTGGAATACCATTTTATGCCCTGGACGCGGGCGCTGGAGGAAACCGCCAGCGGTCGCTGGGATGCCTCGGCGTACTGGGGGTACAACGCCGAGCGTAATGCCCGCTTTCTGAGTAGTGATACCGTGCTGGTCGAGCAGTGGGTGTTTGTTCATCGTCGTGACATGCGCTTTGACTGGAAGGTGCTGCCAGACCTGCAGCCTTATCGCCTGGCGACGATTGCCAATTACACCTACACGCCGGCGCTGTGGCAGCTGCTGCACCAGGGGCTGTTACAGGGGGATGCCACGCCGGATGACGCGCTGGCCTTGCGCAAGCTGCTGGCGCGGCGGGTGGATGTGGTGCCGATAGAGCGCAATGTGGCGTGCTATTTGCTGGCCAGGCACTTTACGATGGCGCAGGCAGAGAAGCTGCATGTTCACCCGCGCTTGCTGACCGACCAGTTCACCACCCATTTGCTATTGCCACGGGTATTGCCGGGTAGTGCGGCTTTGCTGGCGGATTTCAACCGCGGTTTGCAGCGGTTGAAAGCGAGTGGCGAGCATGCGCGCCTGCTAAAAGGGGTGGATTGCCCGCGTGGCTGGTAGTGGGGTGGGTGGCGCTGGCGATGCCAGGGTGGTGCGGCGGGCTGTGTGCCATGCAAAAAGCCCGCTGCTTGCGCAACGGGCTTTTGTCTTGGCGTCCCCACGGGGATTCGAACCCCGGTTACCGCCGTGAAAGGGCGATGTCCTAGGCCTCTAGACGATGGGGACTTATCCATCAAACCCGCCATGCGGCAGATTTTTGTCTGTTTGTGGTGGAGGTAAGCGGGATCGAACCGCTGACCTCTTGCATGCCATGCAAGCGCTCTCCCAACTGAGCTATACCCCCACTGAGGCGTTACCGCGTTGTGTGTTGGTCACAACGTGGGGCGCATAATAGACGCCCGTTTTGGGTGTGTCAAGCGTTGTGCTGCATTTTTTTCGTTAAATGGCCGGCGCTGCGGTTTGCTGCCTACTTGCCTTTATAATGCGCGCTTTGATTCTGCCAGGTGCTTGCCATGTCGGTAGGGCATTACGAAAACTTTCCGGTGGGTTCCATCCTGCTGCCACGGCGCATGCGCCGGGCGGTACATGCCATCTACCACTTTGCCCGCTACGCCGACGACCTGGCCGACGAGGGCGACGCGCAGCCGGCAGAAAGGTTGGCCGCACTGCAGGCGCTGCGCGACGAGCTGGGCCGTATCGAGGCCGGGCAGGCACCGCAGATGGCGCTGATGCAGCGCCTGGCGGTGGTGATCGCCGAATACAAGCTGCCGCTGGCGCCGTTTTACGATTTGCTGTCGGCCTTTAGCCAGGACGTGGAAAAAACGCGCTACCAGAACTTTGCCGAGCTGGTGGACTACTGCCGCCGTTCGGCCAACCCGGTGGGGCGGCTGATGCTGCACCTGTACGGCGAGCACGACCCGCGCAGCGTGGCTATGTCGGACGGCATTTGCACCGCGCTGCAGCTGATTAACTTCTGGCAGGATGTGGCGGTGGATTGGGATAAAGGCCGCGTGTATATCCCGCAGGAAGACCTGGCGCGCTTTCGCGTGACCGAGGCGCAGATCGCCGCGCGCGATGCCGGCGGTGTGTGGCCCATGCTGATGGATAAAGAAGTAAAACGTGCGCTGGCCATGCTGGAAGCCGGCTCGCCGCTGGCGCTGAAGCTCAAAGGCCGCCTGGGGCTGGAGCTGCGCATGATCGTGCTGGGCGGCGAGCGCATACTGAAAAAGATTCACGACGCCCGTGGCGATGTGCTGACACAGCGCCCGGTGCTGGTGTGGAAAGACTGGCTGTACATTATCTGGAAGGCGTTTAGCGCGCCGTACAGCAAAAAGAGGAGGCGGGCGTGACCCCCCAACAATATTGCGAAGACAAAGCCGCCAACAGCGGCTCCAGCTTCTATAGCAGCTTTCGCTACCTGCCGGCCGACAAGCGCGACGCCATGGTGGCGCTGTACGCGTTTTGCCGCGAGGTGGACGACGTGGTGGACGAGATTCACGACGATAACGTGGCGCGTACCACGCTGGCGTGGTGGCGCACCGAGCTGGCAGCGCTGTACGAGGGCACGCCTACGCACCCCGTTATGCAAGCGCTCAAGCCGCATGTGGCAGCGTTCGACCTGCCGCAAGCCTGGCTGGCCGAGATCATCGACGGCATGCAGATGGATCTGGACGTGCCGCGTTACAGCCGCTACAGCGACCTGCAGCTGTACTGCCACCGCGTGGCCGGCGTCGTGGGGCAGCTGTCGGCGCAGATTTTCGGTTACACCGACCGTGCCACGCTGAAATACGCGCACGAGCTGGGCCTGGCGTTCCAGCTGACCAATATCATCCGCGATGTAGGCGAAGACGCGCGCCGTGGCCGCCTGTACCTGCCGGTGGAAGACCTGCAGCGCTTTGGCGTACCGGCTGCCGACATCATGGCGTACAAAGAATCGCCAGCGTTTGACGCGCTGATGCGCTTCCAGATCCAGCGTGCGCGCGAAAGCTACCAGAAAGCCTGGCAGCTGCTGCCGGCGGCCGACCGCAAAGCGCAGCGCATCGGCCTGGTGATGGCGGCCATCTACCGCGCCACGCTGGACGAAATCGAGCTGGACGGCCCGCGCAAGGTGCTGAACCAGCGCCTGTCGCTCTCGCCCGGCCGCAAGCTGTGGCTGGCGTGGAAAACCGCCACCTTCGGCTACAAGCCTTGACCCCACGCGTTGCCATTATCGGTGCCGGCTGGGCCGGGCTGGCCACCGCCATCGAGTTGGCGCCCGCCGCCCGTGTGGTGCTGTACGAGGCCGGCAAAGCCGCCGGCGGGCGCGCACGGCGCGTGCCGCTTGGCGGCATGGCGCTGGATAACGGCCAGCACATCCTGATTGGTGCTTACCGAGAATGCTTGCGGCTGATGCGTACTGTCGGTGTGGACGTGGACGCACAGTTGGCCGCCCAGCCGCTGGCCTGGCAGCAGGTAGACGGCATGGCCATGCGCTGCCCGGCCTGGCCGGCGCCGCTGCACCTGCTGGCGGGCCTGGCTACCGCCCGTGGCCTGCGCTGGCGCGACAAGCTGGCGCTGGCACGGCTGTTGACCTGGCTCAGGTGGCAGCGCTGGCAAATCGGGCAAGATGCGCCCGCGCAGGCATGGTTGGCCGCACACGGCCAGAGCGAGCTGCTGCTGCAGCGCTTCTGGCAGCCGCTGATTCTGGCAACGCTCAATACGCCCCCGGCGCAGGCTTCCATGCAGCTGCTGGCCAATGTGCTGCGCGATAGCCTGGGTGCCCCCTCGGCGCGCGACAGCCAGCTGCTGCTGCCGCGTGTGGATCTGTCCACGCTGTTTGTCGACCCCGCGCTGCAATGGTTGGCCGCACAGGGCGTAGCTACCCGGCTGGGCCAGCGTGTGGCCGCGCTGCAGCCCGACAACGGCGGCTGGCGCGTGGACGGCGAATATTTCGACGCGGTGGTGGTGGCGGTCGCGCCGTACCACGCTGCCGCCTTGCTGGACCATGCGCCGCTGACCGCGCTGCTCAAGGCGTGGCAATACCAGCCGATAACTACCCTGTACCTGCAGTTTGAGGGCAGGGTGCGGCTGCCCGCCGTGATGACCGGCCAGGCCAGTGGCGTGGGCCAGTGGTGGTTCGACCGCCAAGCCTTAAGCGGCGAGCCGGGGCTGGTGTCGGTGGTGATCAGTGCCGACGGCCCGCACGCTACGCTGGGGCGCGACACGCTGCTGGCTGCCGTGCTGGGCGAAATGCAGCGCCATGTGCCGGATTTGCCGCCGCTGACACACAGCTGGCAGATTACCGAGCAGCGCGCCACCTTTGCGGCCAACGTGAGCCTGGCGCGCCCGGCGGTGCGACTTGGCGTAGAATCCGCCTATCTCGCGGGCGACTGGTTGTGTGCCGACTACCCGGCCACCCTGGAAGGGGCTGTGCGCAGTGGCGTCACGGCCGCCCGAACCCTCATGCAGGACTGGACTAAAAAGAATGACGCAAACGTTTGAAAAAGATTATCTGGCCGGCCGCGTAGTGCTGGTCACCGGTGCTACCCAGGGCATAGGCCGCGAAACGGCGCTGGCTGCCGCCGCCCACGGTGCCACCGTGGTGCTGCTGGCGCGCAGCGTGAAAGGCCTGGAAAAGGTATACGACGATATCGTGGCCGCAGGTGGCCCGGAGCCGGTAGCCATCCCGCTGGATTTGCTCAAGGCCAGCGATGACGACTTCAACACCATGGCCTACCAGATCAAGCACGCGGTAGGCCGCCTGGATGGCATCGTGCACTGTGCCGCGCATTTTTACGCGCTGTCGCCGCTGGTAGACCAGCGCATCGACGAATGGATGAACCAGTACCGCATCAATACGGTCGCACCGTTTGCACTGACCCGCGCCTGCATGCCCTTGCTCACTGCCGCCGCCGACGCCAGCGTGGTGTTTGTCGGTGAAACCCACGGCCAGCAGCCGGGGGCGTTCTGGGGCGCGTTTGGCGCCTCCAAGGCCGGCGTGGGCTACCTGATGCAGGTGGCCGCGTCAGAGTGGGATGTGTACCCGAACCTGCGGGTAAACCTGCTGGTGCCAGGCCCGGTCAACTCGCCGCAGCGCACGCGCACCCATCCGGGTGAAGCCAAGAGCGAGCGCGGTAATCTGGCCGATCTGATGCCGCATATGCTGTACTGGCTGGGTGGCGCCAGCCGTGGCCGCAGTGGCGAAACCACGGTGCTGGACTTGCGCAATATTGCATAGGGATACTGAATGCGGGCTTATCTGTTACTGCCCATGCTGGTGCTGCTCACCGGTTGCAACTGGGTCATGAATGTCAGCGGGCTGGCTGCCGAGTCCAACAAGGCGATCGGTGCGTCTTGTCGCCAGACCGGCCGTTCGCTGGAGGAGTGTTACAACCGTAACCCCGACGCAGATAAGGCGCAGGTATATGCCGGCTGGCGCGAAATGCACGAGTACATGACCAAGAACAAGCTGGAAACGGTCACCCCGCCGCCCGACCCGACACCGCCGCCGCCTCCGGCGGAAGCGTCGGCACCGCCCGCAGCGGCAGAGGGCGCCGCGCACGACGACCCGGCTCAAAAAAAAAGTGATCAGCCTGTAGCCGCACCCGGCGCACACGGTGGCGCTGCGGCCCCGGCGCACGGTGCGGCTGCGCCGGCCGCCCCGGCAGGCAAGCGCGTGATCACCAACGAAGAAGCCGAAGAGCTGGCTAAGCACGACCCGCTGATTGATTCCATCCTGTCTACCGTACGCGGGGCCGAGAAAGCCGAAAACGCCGACAAGGGCGCCCCCAGCGCTACCGATAACCGTCTGCTGAATATCCTGAACGACCTGGAAGCCGAGAAAAACGGCACCCCCCCGGCCGCCAAACCCGCACCCGCTCCCGCCAAACCTGCCGGCTCGCACTAAGCGGCGTTGTTGCGCGGGTGTGCTGGCTGCCGTGACCTGGCAGCCGTACTGGCTCATAATCCCCCCATGGCAAAACTCAAGACGCAATATCAATGCGGCGAGTGCGGTGGCACCTCGCCCAAATGGCAAGGCCAGTGCCCGCACTGTGGTGCCTGGAACAGCCTGGCCGAAACCGTGGCCGCGCCGCCCGCCGCGGCGGCCAACGCCCGCTTCCAGAGCTGGACCGCGCAAACCCAGCCGGTGCAGCAGCTGTCGCAGGTACAGGCCGCCGAAGTGCCGCGCGAATCGTGCGGTATCGAAGAGCTGGACCGTGTGCTGGGCGGCGGCATCGTGAAAGGGGCCGTCATCCTGCTGGGCGGCGACCCCGGCATTGGCAAATCTACGCTGCTGCTGCAAGCGCTGGCCACTATCGGGGCCAGCCGCAAGGTGCTGTACGTGTCTGGCGAGGAATCGCCGCAGCAGATCGCCCTGCGCGCCAGCCGCCTGGCGGTGGATGCCAGTCGCGTGCGGCTGCTGTCTGAAATCCGCCTGGAGGCCATCATCCCGGCGCTGCAGGCCGAAATGCCCGAAGTGGCGGTGATCGACTCCATCCAGACGCTGTACTCCGACCAGGTGACCTCGGCCCCCGGCTCGGTATCGCAGGTGCGCGAGTGCGCGGCGCAGCTCACGCGCATCGCCAAGCAAAGCGGCATCACCATCATCCTGGTGGGCCACGTCACCAAAGAAGGCTCGCTGGCTGGCCCGCGTGTGCTGGAGCACATCGTGGATACCGTGTTGTATTTCGAGGGCGACAGCCACTCCAGCTACCGCATGATCCGTGCCATCAAGAACCGCTTTGGTGCGGCCAACGAGCTGGGCGTGTTTGCCATGACCGACCGCGGCCTGCGCGGCGTGTCTAACCCGTCGGCCATTTTCTTGTCCAGTTACCGCGACGATGTGTCGGGCTCCTGCGTGCTGGTGACCCAAGAAGGCAGCCGCCCGCTGCTGGTGGAAATCCAGGCGCTGGTGGACGACGCGCATGGCTTTCAGCCCAAGCGCCTGAGCGTGGGGCTGGAACAAAACCGCCTGGCTATGCTGATGGCGGTGCTGAACCGCCACGCCAGCATTGCCTGCTTCGATCAGGACGTGTTCCTGAACGCCGTGGGCGGGGTAAAAATCAACGAGCCGGCAGCCGACCTGGCGGTGATTCTGGCCATGGTGTCGTCGCTGCGGAACAAGCCGCTGCCGGAAAAACTGGTGGTGTTTGGCGAGGTAGGCCTGTCTGGTGAGGTGCGCCCGGTGGCGCGTGGCCAGGAGCGCCTGAAAGAAGCCGCCAAGCTGGGCTTCGAGCGCGCCATCGTGCCGGCGGCCAACAAGCCGCGTCAGGACATAGAAGGCCTAGAAGTCATTGCAGTCGAGCGCCTGTCCGAGGCGGTCGATTTTTGCATTCGTCGCTAAGGAA
>JAIXTB010000206.1 GCA_027484385.1 Neisseriaceae bacterium
CCATCCAAACAGGCCTGCAATGACCGACCCCACCAGAGGTGAGAGCGCAATCAGCAGGTATAAGCTCTTCATATCCATGTTTGTCGTGCTTTTTAGAATTGAAATCCGGTTTCTTTAGCCTTTGAGGCTGCCCAAGTCTTCTACGTTGATGGTGTCCAGATTACGGAACAGTACCACCAGGATCGCCAGACCGATTGCCGACTCAGCGGCAGCAACGGTCAGGATGAAGAAGACGAAAATCTGCCCTGCCGAATCCGACAGGAAGTGCGAGAAAGCGATGAAGTTGTAGTTCACCGCGAGCAGCATCAGCTCGATGGCCATCAACAGCACGATGAGGTTTTTCCGGTTCAGGAAAATACCCAGTACGCTGATGGCGAACAGGATGCCGGCCAGCACCAGGAAGTGTGTGAGTGTAAGCACGTGTCCTCCCAATCTACGGCCGTCAGGCCTGTTGCTCGTTAGAATCGGATACTGCGTCGTCCTGGCGCTTGGTAGCCGCCATTTTCACGACACGTACGCGGTCTTTGCTCTGCACGCGTACTTGTACCCCCGGATCAACATACTTGCTGTCTTTACGCTGACGGATGGTGATACCGATCGCAGCCACCATGGCTACCAGCAGAATCACGGCCGCGGCTTCAAAGGCCAGCAGGTAAGTGGTGTAAAGCTGACGACCCAGCACCTTCACGTTGCTGATCTCGCCTGCCGCCGCAGCGGCAGCAGCCGGTTTCACATCGGCCAGATGTGCTTCCGGGCTGGACAGGATCAGAACGATCTCGGCCATCATGATCAGCGCCACGGTGGCAGCCTGCGGGAAATGACGCCAGAAGCCTTCGCGCAGCTTCTCCACGTTGATGTCCAGCATCATCACCACAAACAGGAACAGCACCATGACCGCGCCAACGTAGACCAGTACCAGGGCAATCGCCAGGAACTCGGCCTGCAGCAGCAGCCAATGGCCGGACGCAGTAAAGAAAGCCAGCACCAGGTACAGTGCAGCATGTACCGGGTTTTTAGCCGTCACGACGCGGAAACCCGCGAAGATCAGGATCGCCGACAGAATATAAAAAACGACAGCCTGAAAGCTCATGAGTCCCCCTTAGCGATACTTGGCATCAGCAGCCTTGTTGGCCGCGATTTCAGCTTCGTACTTGTCACCTACCGCCAGCAGCATCGGTTTGGTGTAGTACAGATCGCCACGTTTCTCGCCGTGATATTCGAAGATATGCGTCTCGACGATGGCATCTACCGGGCAGGCTTCTTCGCAGAAACCGCAGAAAATGCACTTGGTCAGGTCGATATCGTAGCGGCTGGTACGGCGGGTGCCGTCGCCGCGCTGTTCGGACTCGATAGTGATGGCCATGGCCGGGCACACTGCTTCGCACAACTTACAGGCGATGCAGCGCTCTTCACCGTTGGCGTAACGGCGCTGCGCATGCAGGCCGCGGAAGCGCGGTGAAATCGGCGTTTTCTCTTCCGGGAACTGAACGGTGATCTTGCGGGCAAAGAAGTGACGACCAGTCACCATCAAGCCCTGTACCAGTTCAACCAGCAGGAAGGTTTTGAAAAAATTGCGGATCATTTCCATGCTTTAAGCTCCATCACTTCCAGAGCGACAGCGGACTCAGCATCCACAGGCCCAGAACCAGAATCGACACCAGCGTTACCGGAATAAACACTTTCCAGCCCAGACGCATGATCTGGTCATAGCGATAACGCGGGAACGTAGCACGGAACCACAGGAAGCAGAACAGTACCGCGGACATCTTCACCAGCAACCAGGCAATACTGGAAGCACCTAGCGCGCCCCAGCTGGCCGGGAACGGCGACAGCCAGCCACCCAGGAACATGATGGAAGTCAGTGCTGCCACCAGGATCATGTTGGCGTATTCGGCCAGGAAGAAGATGGCAAAGGCCATACCGGAGTATTCCACGTGGAAACCGGCAACGATCTCGGACTCACCCTCGGCCACGTCAAACGGGGCACGGTTGGTTTCTGCCACACCGGATACCAGGTACACGATGAACAGCGGGAACAGCGGCAACCAGTTCCAGGAGAAGATCGAGCCACCGGCAATGCCCTGACCTTGCTGGTTCACGATATCCACCAGGTTCAGGCTGCTGGACACCATCAGTACACCAACCAGCGCAAAGCCCATGGCCAGTTCGTAGGAAACGATCTGAGCCGAGGAACGCAACGCACCCAGGAAGGAGTACTTGGAGTTACCCGCCCAGCCGGCCACGATCACGCCATACACACCCATGGAGGTAATGGCCATGATGTACAGCAGCGAGGCGTTGATGTTGGCCAGCACCATGGTGTCGTTGAACGGGATCACCGCCCAGGCAGCCAGCGCCGGCATGATGGACAGCACCGGTGCCAGCAGGAAAAGACCCTTGCTCGACTGGGTCGGCAGGATGATTTCCTTCATCAGCAGTTTTACACCGTCAGCCAGTGGCTGCAGCAGCCCTTTCGGGCCGACGCGGTTGGGGCCGATACGGATCTGCATGTAGCCGATCACCTTGCGCTCTGCGAGCGTCAGGTAGGCCACACCAATCATCAGCGGGGCAACAATGGCCAGGATTTTCAGCAGTGTCCACACTGCCATACCGGCCTCGCTACCCAGCAAACTTTGCAGAAGTTCCATGGATTAACCTCGCTTGATCTGAATCGGTTCGAACATGCCAGCCAGCGCCTGGGTAGCAGGATGCGCCGCAGCAACGCGGACCACCCCTTCAGCCAGCGCCTTGTCGGCACGTACTTGCAGGCTTACCGAGGCACTACCCTGCTCTACCACAACGGTGTCACCGTCGTTCAGGCCCAGACGGGCGGCATCGGCAGGGCTGATGCGCACTACCGGGGTAGCGGCGGCTTCGGTTTGCTGCAGAGACGGTGCACGGCGGCAGATCGGGTCGGCGTGGTACAGCGGTACCTCGCCCACACGTACCAGGCCGGCAGCAGCCGGTGCTGCCACGTTGGCCGCAACGGTAGCCAGTGCATTATTCAGTTTGGCGGCGATGTCACCCTTGGCCAGCAGCTCGGCGCGAACGTCTTCAGCCGAATTCTGCTCGAAGCCGTCCAGGCTCAGCATATTGCCCAGCACACGCAGAACTTTCCACGCCGGACGCGCTTCGCCTTGCGGACGCACGACACCGTTGAAGCTCTGCAGCTTGCCTTCCATGTTCACAAAGGAACCAGCGGTCTCGGAGAACGGGGCCACCGGCAGCAGTACGTCGGCGTAGTCCAGCAGGCCGGCACCTTTATAAGCGGTCAGCGCAATCACGGTTGCGGCCTGTTTCATGGCGGCAACGGCTTGCTGGCCGTTATAGGTATCGGCTTCTACTTCGGTGTTCAGCAGGAAGTAAGCTTTGCGCGGGGCTGCCAGCATCGCGGCAGCAGACAGGCCGGCAGTCACGCTTTCGCCCAGCGGGCCACGTGCCGGGTTCGCACCCGCTACGTCGGCACCTACGCTGTTGGCCGCTTCGGCAGTGATACCGAAACGCGCGCCAGTCACGCGGGACAGCTCTTGTGCCAGGGCCAGCAGCTCGGAGAAGGCCGGGTGGTGCTGCGCCACGTTGCCCAGAATCACGGCAGCGTTGTCGGTAGCGCACAGGCTGGCGGCAATCGCTTGTGCCTGCTCGCCTACGTTGGCCGCAGACAGATCCAGCGTGCTTTCCGCACCCTTGATCGACACGGCAGCCTTCAGTACCTGGGCCAGCGCATTCACCAGCGCAGCCGGGGAAACGATCAGCTTGGCGTTCAGCGTGGTAAACAGCTCGTCATCCGCTACGTGAATCACGTTCAGCTGGGTACCCTTTTTCACCGACTGGCGAATACGGGAAGCCAGCAGCGGCTGTTCCTGACGCTGCGAGGAGCCCACGACCAACAGCGACTTGGCCGCGGCCAACTCGGTGATGGAGGAACCCAGCCACAGTGCACCTTGCTGTGCAGCCGCCACGCGGCTGTCGCTGCGGCGCAGGGCGGCATCGATGTTGTTTACGCCGAAGCTACGCGCCAGCTTCTGAGCCAGGTACAGCTCTTCGGTGGTGCTGTGCGGGCTGGTCAGGAAGCCGATAGCGTCTTTGCCATGGTCGGCAGATACGCCGTTCAGGCCTTTTACGACGTACTCCAGCGCAGTCTGCCAGTCGGTTTCGTGCCACTTGCCGTCGAACTTGATCATCGGCTTGTGCAGACGCTCGGCGCTGTTCAGGCCTTCGTAGGAGAAGCGGTCACGGTCGGCCAGCCAGCATTCGTTGATGGCTTCGTTTTCCAGCGGCAGAACGCGCATGACTTCGTTCTGTTTTACCTGCACGATCAGGTTGGCACCCAGGCCGTCGTGCGGGCTCACCGACTTGCGACGCGACAGTTCCCAGGCACGGGTGCTGTAGCGGAACGGTTTGGAAGTGAGCGCGCCCACCGGGCACAGGTCGATCACGTTACCGGAGATTTCCGAATTCACGGTCTTGCCCAGGTAAGGCATGATTTCCGAGAATTCGCTACGGTTAGCCATACCGATTTCCTGGAAGCCACCGATTTCGTCGGTGAAGCGTACGCAGCGGGTGCAATGAATGCAGCGGCTCATTTCCTCGGCGGAAACCAGCGGGCCCATGTCTTTGCCTACCACAACACGCTTTTCTTCCTGGTAGCGGGAGCCGGAATTACCGTAGCCCACGGCCAGATCTTGCAGCTGGCACTCACCGCCCTGGTCGCAGATAGGGCAATCCAGCGGGTGGTTGATCAGCAGGAATTCCATGACGCCTTGCTGGGCCTTTTTGGCCAGCGGGGACGCCGTGTGCACTTTCATGCCATCTGTTACCGGCGTAGCGCAGGCAGGCAGCGGCTTGGGTGCTTTCTCGACTTCTACCAGGCACATGCGGCAGTTGGCCGCAATGGACAGCTTCTTGTGGTAGCAGAAGTGAGGGATGTAGGTACCGGCAGTATGGGCGGCATCAATGATGGTGCTGCCCTGGTTGACTGTCAGTTTTTTACCGTCGATTTCGATTTCAAGCATCGCTCAACACCATTTGTGATCCACCAAAGACTTCTTGTGCTCGATGAGGTACTCGAACTCATTGCGGAAGTGTTTGGTGAAGCTACGAACCGGGAACACAGCGGCATCAGCCAGGGCGCAGATGGTGCGGCCTGCCATGTTGTTGCCTACCGAGTCCAGCAACTCAAGATCGCCTGGGCGGCCTTCGCCGTTGGCAATGCGATGGATGACCTTGTACAGCCAGCCGGTGCCTTCACGGCACGGGGTGCACTGGCCGCAAGATTCTTCGTGGTAGAAGTAAGCCAGACGCTCCAGCGCTTTTACCATGCAGACATCTTCGTTCATCACGATCACGGCACCCGAACCCAGCATGGAGCCGGCTTTGGAGATGCTGTCGTAATCCATGGTCAGGCCCATCATCACGTCGCCTGGCAGTACCGGGGCAGACGAACCACCCGGGATCACCGCTTTCAGCTTCTTGCCGTCTTTCATGCCGCCAGCCATTTCCAGCAGGGTGGCAAACGGGGTGCCCAGCGGGATCTCGTAGTTACCCGGACGGTTTACGTGGCCGGAGATCGAGAACAGCTTGGTACCACCGTTATTCGGCTTGCCGGCTTCCAGGAATTTCTGGCCGCCGTCGCGAATGATGAACGGCACCGACGCAAACGATTCGGTGTTGTTGATGGTGGTTGGCTTGCCGTACAGGCCGAAGCTGGCCGGGAATGGCGGCTTGAAGCGTGGCTGGCCTTTTTTGCCTTCCAGCGATTCCAGCAGCGCGGTTTCCTCGCCACAAATGTAGGCGCCGTAACCGTGGTGGGCGAACAGGTCGAAGCTGAAGTCGGTACCCAGGATTTTTTCACCCAGGAAACCGGCCTTGCGAGCCTCATCCAGCGCCTCTTCGAACAGCTCGTAGGCTTCGAAGATTTCACCGTGGATGTAGTTGTAACCGGCTTTGCAACCCATGGCGTAGCCGGCGATGATCATGCCTTCGATCAGCGCGTGCGGGTTGTACAGCAGAATGTCGCGGTCCTTGAAAGTACCCGGTTCGCCTTCATCTGTATTGCAGACGACGTACTTGTCACCCGGGAAGGAACGCGGCATGAAGCTCCACTTCAGGCCGGTAGGGAAACCAGCGCCGCCGCGACCGCGAAGACCGGAGCTTTTCACCTCGGCAATCACGTCTTCCTGCGGCATATTGGCTTCCAGGATCTTTTTCAGCGCCTGGTAGCCGCCACGAGCCATATAGGCATCGATGCGCCAGCAATCCGGGGCGTGGGTATCCACCCCCTCGAAAATCACACCATTGACGAAGACTGCCATTATTCCAACTCCGCCAGTTTTTTATCGATGGCTTCAGGGGTCATGAAGCTGCACATCTTGTGGTTGTTCAGCAGCAGTACCGGTGCATCACCACAAGCACCCATGCACTCCCCTTCCAGCAAGGTGTACTTGCCGTCGGCACTGGTTTCACCCAGGGCGATACCCAGCTTGCCGGAGATGTACTGGGCAGCGTTCACGCCACCTTGCAGCGCGCATGGCAGGTTGGTACAGACCGTGATCTTGTACTTGCCCACCGGCTTCATGTCGTACATGTTGTAGAACGTGGCGACTTCGTAAGCAGCTACCGGCGGAATGCCGATGTAGTTGGCCACGAACTCGATCACGTCGGCGTTCAGGCAACGCTCTTCTGGCGTTGCCCCCGTTTCGCGGCGTTCGGTCAGCGCAATGCGCAGCGCCGACATGGCCGCGGAACGGAATTGATCGGCTGGGTACTTGGCCAGTTCGCGATCAATCTTGGCTAGCGATTCTGCGGATAACATCAGCGGTCAATCTCCCCAAACACGATATCCTGAGTACCAATGATGGCCACCACGTCGGCAATCATGTGGCCACGCGACATTTCATCCAGGCTGGCCAAGTGGGCGTAGCCAGGGGCACGAATCTTCAGGCGGTATGGCTTGTTGGCGCCATCGGACACCAGATAGATACCGAACTCGCCTTTCGGATGCTCTACCGCAGCGTAAGCTTCGCCTTCCGGTACGTGCATGCCTTCGGTGAACAGCTTGAAGTGATGGATCAGTTCTTCCATATTCGACTTCATGCCTTCACGGCTAGGCGGTGCCACCTTGTGGTTGTCGGTAATAACCGGACCCGGGTTGGCTTTCAGCCATTTCACGCACTGCGCGATGATGCGGTTCGACTGGCGCATTTCTTCTACGCGCACCAGGTAACGGTCGTAGCAGTCGCCTGTTACGCCTACCGGCACATCAAAGTCCATACGGTCGTATACGTCGTATGGCTGGGTCTTGCGCAGATCCCACGCAATACCGGAACCACGCAACATCGGGCCAGTCATACCCAGGTTCTTGGCGCGTTCCGGGGTAACGATACCGATGTTTACGGTACGCTGTTTCCAGATACGGTTATCTGTCAGCAGGGTTTCGTAATCATCGATACAGGCCGGGAAGCGCTGGGTGAAATCATCAATGAAATCGAGCATGGTGCCAGCGCGGGTGGCATTCAGGCGCGCGATTTCTTTGGCATTGCGGATTTTGGAAGCCTTGTACTGCGGCATGCTCTCTGGCAGGTCGCGATACACACCGCCCGGACGGAAGTAGGCTGCGTGCAGACGCGCACCGGATACGGCTTCGTAGCAGTCCATCAGGTCCTCACGCTCACGGAAAGCGTACAGGAACATGGTCATGGCACCGATATCGATGGAGTGAGCACCGATCCACAGCAAGTGGTTCAGTACGCGTGTGATCTCGGCAAACATGACACGAATGTACTGCGCACGCTCCGGCACCTCGATACCCATCAGTTTTTCGATGGCCAGGCAATAAGCGTGCTCGTTACACATCATGGACACGTAGTCCAGACGGTCCATGTAAGGCAGGGACTGGATGAAGGTCTTGCTTTCGGCCAGTTTCTCGGTGCCGCGATGCAGCAGACCGATATGCGGGTCGGCACGCTGTACCACTTCACCATCCAGCTCCAGAACCAGGCGCAATACACCGTGCGCCGCCGGGTGCTGCGGGCCAAAGTTCAGCGTGTAGTTACGGATTTCAGCCACCGTAGTTCTCCTCGCGGACGATACGCGGCGTAATTTCGCGCGGCTCGATGGTTACAGGCTGGTAGATAACGCGCTGCTGGGCTGCGTCATAACGCATTTCCACATGGCCGGACACCGGGAAGTCCTTGCGGAACGGGTGGCCGACGAAACCGTAGTCGGTCAGCAAGCGGCGCAGATCCGGGTGGCCTTCAAATACGATACCAAACAGGTCGAATGCTTCGCGCTCGAACCAGTTGGCCGCAGACCAGATGTCATTCACGCTAGGCACAACAGGGAAGCTGTCGTCCTCGGCAAAAATGCGCACGCGGATGCGGGTGTTATGCGTCAGGGAAAGCAGGTGGTAGACAACGGCAAAGCGCGGGCCATCTTGCGGCTCGTCTTTATAGGTGCTGTAGTCCATACCGCAGATATCGATGCACTGCTCGAACGACAACGCAGCGTTGTCACGCAGCGACGTCATCACAGAAAGCGTATCAGCGGATTTACAGACAATCGTCAGCTCGTCCAGCGCGATCTTGGCGCTGACCAGCTTTTCGCCGAGCACCTGTTCAACCGCCGACTTGAGCTCTTCCATTTTCAATGACATGGTTTTACCTCAGCGGGCGATGGTGTTGGTACGCTTGATCTTGTTCTGCAGCTGAATGATGCCGTACAGCAGGGCTTCTGCAGTAGGAGGACAGCCTGGAACATAGACATCTACCGGCACGATGCGGTCGCAGCCGCGCACGACAGAATAAGAATAGTGGTAGTAGCCACCACCGTTGGCACAGGAACCCATGGAGATAACCCAGCGCGGCTCGGCCATCTGGTCGTAAACCTTGCGCAGGGCGGGTGCCATCTTGTTGCACAGGGTGCCGGCCACAATCATCAGGTCAGACTGACGCGGGCTTGGGCGGAATACGATACCGAAGCGGTCCAAGTCGTAGCGGGCTGCACCAGCGTGCATCATCTCTACGGCACAACAGGCCAGGCCGAACGTCATGGGCCACAGCGAGCCGGTACGCGTCCAGTTGATCAGCTTGTCAGCAGTGGTAGTGACAAAACCCTTTTCGAGAATGCCTTCTACTCCCATTCCAGCACTCCTTTTTTCCACATGTAAATAAAGCCAAGTGTCAGAACGGTCAGGAATTCCAGCATGACGCCAAAGCCGTACACGCCCAATTCCTTAAATACGACCGCCCAAGGAACCAGAAATGCGACCTCGAGATCGAAAAGGATAAAAAGAATGGCTATCAGGTAATACCTGACATCAAACTTCATTCGTGCGTCTTCGAAGGCTTCAAAACCGCACTCATAAGGAGACAGTTTCTCAGGATCAGGTCTATTAGGTGCGAGCAACCAGCCCAGAACCAGCGGACCTACCCCGACCAAGAGGCCGACGACGACAAACAACAGAATGGGAAAGTAATTTTGCAGCATTTCCCGCACACCCCTAAAAGAAAGGAGGACAGACCCCCTTGACTCCAAACAAAACAGGCCACCGGAATCCCGGCGGCCTGTTTTTTGAATGTGGTGCCGACAGTGAGACTCGAACTCACACAGCCTACGGCCACTACCCCCTCAAGATAGCGTGTCTACCAATTTCACCATGTCGGCACAATTTTAACTTTTATTCCGGAATCACGCCGGAGGCATTACCCTTAGCAGCACCGCCCGGGATTTGCGATGTCGCTTTTTCGATTGTCGAATCCATTACACCAAGTTTGCTGTCGTTTGCGACATGCAAATAACTGATCAACATCAACATCGAAAAGAACACAGCAGCCGACACGGCGGTTGCCCTGCTCAGGAAATTAGCGGAACCGCTTGCACCAAAAAGACTTCCCGAAGAACCACCACCAAAGGCAGCCCCCATATCAGCCCCCTTGCCATGCTGCATCAAGACAAGGACGATAATTGCCAGCGCAGAAACCAAAAGCGCGACAAGTGCAAACGTATTCAAGAGTTCCATACTATATCAACTTTTTAGCAGCCTGGCAAATCTTGCCAAATCCGTTAACCTCGAGGGACGCACCACCAACCAAGGCGCCACCGACACTTGCCAGCGACAGGATTGCGTCCGCATTGTCTGCTTTGACGCTTCCGCCGTAGAGGACGCGAATACTATCAGACGCACCATAGCATTGCAACACGACATCTAGGATCTGCTTATGCACTTCATCTATTTGTTCGATAGTTGCCACCTTGCCGGTGCCAATTGCCCAGACCGGCTCGTACGCTACGACATAGTGCTGTCCATTTATAGCAGCCAAGGCTTCCAGTTGCTGAGCAATTACTGCCTCTACCTGCCCTGCCTCCCGCTGTGCCAGAGTCTCACCCACGCACAGCACCGGTACCATACCGGCGGCTACCACCGCCTGCAGCTTGGCAGACAGGGCAGCATTATCCTCACCAAAATACTGCCGGCGCTCGGAATGGCCTACCAATACATAGCGACAGCCCAGATCAGCCAGCATGTCAGCACTGGTTTCGCCAGTAAACGCACCATCATGGGCAAAACGGCTGACATCCTGCGCAGCCACCGCCATCTGGCTACCTTGCAGCATAGTAGCCAGCTGTGAAAGATAGATGTCGGGGGCAGCAATACCCACACCGGCGCGATTGATGTCGGCATCGGCCAGCATGCCCGCCACCAGAGCCTGGTTGGCCGCAGTTCGCCCGTTCATCTTCCAGTTGCCAATTACCAGCTTGCTATTCATCGCGCCCTACCTTTGGTGAACCATTAAGAATGGGCGGATTATACCCGCGCCAACCCCACCGGCTGCAATGTGACGAACTGTAATATTTCTGAAATCACCAAGCATTACGATGCACTCCATCGAAACACGCCGTTAAACTTTGGAGCACGCAATGAAACACACTACCCGCCTGGTCGCCACTCTGGCTTTTTCCGGTTTTGTAGCAGGCCACGCGTTTGCGGCAGATATCACTGGCGCCGGCGCTACCTTCCCGTATCCGCTGTACGCCAAATGGGCCGAGGCTTACAAAGCCAAGACCAACAACAACATGAACTACCAGTCCATCGGTTCCGGCGGTGGTATCAAACAGATTCAATCGAAAACCGTAGATTTCGGTGCTTCCGATATGCCACTGAAACCGGAAGAGCTGGATAAGGCCGGCCTGACCCAGTTCCCGACCGTGATCGGTGGTGTGGTACCAGTCATCAACGTGCCAGGCATTACTGCCGGCCAACTGAAAATGACCGGCCCGCTGCTAGCCGACATCTACCTGGGCAAAATTGCCAACTGGAACGATGCCGCGATCGCCAAGCTGAACCCAGGCGTAAAGCTGCCAGACCAGAAAATCACCGTAGTACGCCGCTCTGACGGCTCCGGCACCACCTTCATCTTCACCAACTACCTGTCCAAGGTATCCCCGGAGTGGAACAGCACCGTCGGCGCCAACACTGCAGTGAAATGGACTGTCGGTGTCGGTGGTAAAGGTAACGAAGGCGTAGCCAACTATGTAACCCGCATCAAGGGCGCCATTGGCTACGTGGAATACGCCTACGCCAAACAGAACAAGATTGCCCACACCCAGATGCTGAATGCCTCCGGTGCCTACGTAAACCCGGATGACAGCACCTTCAAGGCCGCTGCGGCCAACGCTGACTGGGCTAAAGCACCAGGCTTCTACCTGATTCTGACCAACCAGCCGGGCAAAGACACCTGGCCGCTGTCTGGCGCGACCTTCATCCTGATGCACAAGAAACAGGACAAACCAGCCCAGGGTACCGAATCGCTGAAATTCTTCGATTGGGCCTACAACAACGGCGATGCCATTGCCACCCAACTGGACTACGTGCCAATGCCAGCTAATGTGAAAACTACCATTCGCAATAGCTGGAAACAGATCACCGACGCCTCCGGCGCCCCGATCTGGAAATAATGCCTGACAGGCATCAAGCAACGCAGGCCGGGGACCCGTTCCCGGCTTTTTGTCTGCACGCGCTTAGAGATTTCCCATGGAAAATAATCAGTACTCAGCCCATCTGAAACGCCAGATGCTGCTTGACTCGGTCTTCCGGGTGGCAACCCGCTTCTTTGCCTTCCTGGTATTGGCCATGCTCATCGGCATCCTGATTTCGCTGCTGATCGGCGCCATGCCGAGCATTCGCCACTTCGGCTGGGGCTTTCTCACCAGCAGCGAGTGGGACCCGGTAACCGAACAGTTTGGCGCCGTGGTGCCCATCTTCGGCACCCTGGTAACCTCGTTTATTGCCCTGCTGATTGGCGTCCCCATCAGCTTTGGCATTGCCATCTTCCTGACCGAGCTGTGCCCGCCGTTACTGAAGCGTCCGCTGGGGATTGCGGTAGAGCTGCTGGCGGGTATCCCGTCCATCATTTACGGCATGTGGGGGCTGTTTGTGTTTGCCCCCCTGTTTGGCGAACACGTGCAGCCGTGGATCCTGGAAAACATGGGTGACCTGCCCCTGGTAGGCTTCCTGTTCCAGGGCGCGCCCATGGGTATCGGTATTTTCACCGCCGGCCTGATCCTGGCCATCATGGTGATTCCTTTTATTGCCTCGGTGATGCGTGACGTGTTTGAAGTGGTACCGCCGATGCTGAAAGAGTCTGCCTACGGCCTAGGTGGCACTACCTGGGAAGTCGTACGCTACGTAGTATTGCCCTACACCAAAACCGGTGTGGTAGGCGGCATCATGCTGGGCCTGGGCCGAGCACTGGGCGAAACCATGGCCGTGACCTTTGTTATCGGTAACTCGTCCATTTTCGCTACCGGCCTGTTTGAAGCCGGCAACTCCATTGCCTCCACGCTGGCGAACGAGTTTGCCGAGGCCAACGGTGAACTGTATCTGTCCTCGCTGATCCAGCTGGGCCTGATCCTGTTCTTTATTACCTTTGTCGTGCTGTCCTGCTCCAAGCTGCTATTGCTGCAGCTGAAGAAGCAGGAAGGCCGCTCTTCCTGATCGGAACCCGTCATGAGCACCAGCCAAGCTATCGGCTCCGAGAAAGCGATCAAGGTTATGTCACAGTCTACACAACGCAATAACGCCATCTACGCACGTCGTCGCCTGGTCAACGGCTTCAACATGCTGGCCGCCACCCTGGCCATGGGCTTTGGCCTGTTCTGGCTGTTCTGGATTCTCTGGACACTACTGCAACATGGCCTGTCCGGCCTGTCGACCGATGTCTTTACCCAGATCACCCCGCCGCCGGGCTCGGCTGGCGGCCTGGCCAACGCCATTGCCGGCTCGCTGCAGATGACCTTCTTTGGCATCCTGTTCGGCACCCCGATCGGCATTCTGGCCGGTATCTACCTGGCCGAATACGGCGAGCGAGGCTGGCTGGCGCCAGCAACCCGATTCATCAACGACATTCTGCTGTCGGCCCCGTCCATCGTGATCGGCCTGTTCGTGTATGAAGTCTATGTGGTTAGCGTGGGCCACTTCTCTGGCTGGGCAGGCTCCATGGCCCTGGCGCTGCTGGTGATCCCGGTGGTGGTGCGTACTACCGAAAACATGCTGCGCCTGGTACCCAATAGCCTGCGCGAAGCCGCCATTGCCCTGGGTGCACCACAGTGGAAAGTCATCATGTACGTGACGCTGCGTGCCGCCAAGGCTGGCGTGATTACCGGCATCTTGCTGGCTGTAGCCCGTATTTCCGGTGAAACCGCGCCGCTGCTGTTCACTGCCCTGAACAACCAGTTCTGGAGCAATATGAACCAGCCGATGGCCAACCTGCCGATCGTGATCTTCCAGTTTGCCATGAGCCCGTACGAAGACTGGCACGCACTGGCCTGGGCTGGTGCCCTGCTGATTACCTTCAGCGTCCTTACCCTGAACATTCTGGCCCGCTGGTTTGCCAGCAAAAACAACTCTACTCATTAAGGCTTGACGACCATGACTACTAACGCCATCAAGCTCCAGGTCAAAAACCTGAACTTTTACTACGGCAAATTTCACGCGCTGAAGAATATCAACCTGGATATTCCCGCAGGCCAGGTCACGGCCTTTATCGGCCCGTCCGGCTGCGGCAAGTCCACCCTGCTGCGCACCTTCAACCGCATGTTCGAGCTGTACCCGGGCATGAGCGCAGAAGGCGAAATCATTCTGGATTCGCAAAACCTGCTGGCCAAGAGCGTGGACGTGAACATGCTGCGCGCCAAAGTGGGCATGCTGTTCCAGAAGCCTACGCCGTTCCCGATGTCCATCTACGACAACATTACTTTTGGCGTGAAGCTGTACGAGAGCCTGTCCAAAGCTGAAATGGACGACCGCGTAGAGTGGGCACTGCGCAAAGCGGCGCTGTGGAACGAAGTCAAAGACAAGCTCAAGCAAAGCGGTAACTCGCTGTCCGGCGGCCAGCAACAGCGCCTGTGTATCGCGCGCGCCGTGGCCACCCGCCCGGAAGTGCTGCTGCTGGACGAACCGACTTCGGCACTGGACCCTATCTCTACCGGCCACATCGAAGAGCTGATCCACGAACTGAAGCAGGACTACACCATTGCCATCGTGACCCACAACATGCAGCAAGCGGCGCGTGTGTCCGACTACACTGCCTACATGTACTTGGGCGAGCTGGTGGAGTTTGGCGAAACCGACGGCATCTTCACCGCACCAAAGCGCAAGGAAACAGAAGACTACATCACCGGCAAATTTGGCTGATTATTACTGTTTTATTACAAAGCCCTTACGGCCTGCGCCGAAGGGCTTTTTTCCTTTTTAAAATCAACCAGCTACGGCAAAAAATAATACGCCTTTGTCAAGCCCGAAAAGACAAATCTGACCGGATCTTGATAAGGCAAAAAAAGATTATTACAAACTCTTGACGTGTCATCTGCAAAGCCCAAGAATCCCGCCTTTCTGATAACGCACTGCACATCATCATGCTGGAACTCCTCTCGGGGCTCGACACTACGCTGGCAGTCACCCTGGTTCTCTCGGTGGCCTTTGTCCTGGCTTTTGAATTCATCAACGGTTTCCACGATACCGCCAACGCGGTAGCGACCGTTATCTACACCCAGTCCATGAAGCCGCAGACCGCCGTAATGCTGTCCGGTCTGTTCAACTTCCTGGGGGTATTCTTTGGCGGTCTGGCCGTGGCTTACGCCATTGTTAACCTGATCCCCACCGACCTGCTGCTGAACATCAACTCTGCCCAAGGCATGGTGATGGTGTTTGCCCTGCTGACCTCCGCCATCCTGTGGAACCTGGGTACCTGGTACTTCGGCATCCCGGCGTCCAGCTCGCATACCCTGATTGGTGCCATTCTGGGTGTGGGCGTGGGCAATGCGCTGATCACCGGCGACTCGCTGTCCAACGGTATCAACTGGAGCAAGGCCATCGACGTGTTTGTGTCGCTGTTCATGTCGCCGCTGTTCGGTGCCGGCCTGGCAGGCCTGATGCTGTTTACCCTGCTGAAGCTGCGCCCGCTGTCCAATATTCACAAGTCTCCGTTCCAGCGCCAGCAGATCGAAGGCCGCAAACACCCGCCATTCTGGGCGCGCTTCATGCTGATCGTGTCGTCCATGGGCATGAGCTTTACCCATGGCTCCAACGACGGTCAGAAAGGTGTTGGCCTGGTGATGCTGGTACTGATCGCGCTGGCACCGGCCCACTTTGTGGTGAACCTGGACGCAGAGCCGATCCAGATCGAGCACACCAAGATTGCCGCCGTGCAGCTGAAAGAGCTGTACCAGCGCAACCAGGCCATCATCGATGCCAAATACCCGGCCAGCAACTCGCACAAATGTGATGTTTCCAAGGTCATCGACGAAACCGGCGAGCTGCTGTCTGCTATTGGCGATGCCAAATCCTTCCAGCAGCTGCCAGAAGACAAACGCTGGAACGTACGTACCCAGCTGATCTGCCTGGGCGATGCCGCCAAGAAAATCGGCAAGGTTGCCGGCATTAATGAAGTAGACCAGAAGCAGCTGAAAGGCATTCAGAAAGACCTGTCTGCCACCACCGAATACGCCCCGACCTGGGTGATCGTTGCGGTAGCACTGGCCATCGGCCTGGGTACCATGGTGGGCTGGAAACGTGTGGTCAACACCGTAGGTGCCAAGATCGGCAAGCAGGACATGACCTACGCGCAGGGCATGGCGGCACAAACCATGTCGGCGGTATCCATTGGCCTGGCTAGCGCCATCGGCGCACCGGTATCCACCACGCAGATTCTGTCCAGCGCGGTAGCCGGTACCATGCTGGTGAACCGCTCCGGTGTACAGATGAGTACCGTGAAGACCATCCTCACGACTTGGGTGCTGACCCTGCCGGTGAGCATGGGCCTGGCCATTACCCTGTACTACTTTGGCGTGAAGCTGTTCGTATAAACACCCGCTGCCATCATGCAAAAGGCTGCCAACCGGCAGCCTTTTTTCATGTCTGCACACCGGCCAGCTTGGCCACCAGCGCCACTACGCTTTCAGAAAATGCGCCCTGCCCGCCAGCCAGCGCTGCAGATGCGCCTGAGCGTATTGCGGCCAACGTTGCAGCAGCTGCGGGGCCAGCTCGCGGGCGGCTTCCAGCAGCTCGATATCCACCTCCAGGTCGGCAAAACGCAGCATGGGCAGGCCGCTCTGGCGCGCACCCAGAAACTCGCCGGGGCCGCGGATGTTCAAGTCCTGACGGGCGATCTCGAAACCGTCGGTGTTTTCGTAAATCACCTTCAACCGCGCCTTGGCCAGCTCCGACAGCGGGGTATCAAACAGCAGCACGCAGGTGGACTTGGCCGCGCCGCGCCCTACCCTGCCACGCAGCTGGTGCAGCTGGGCCAGGCCCATGCGCTCGGCGTGTTCGATCACCATCAGGCTGGCGTTGGGCACATCCACGCCCACCTCGATCACCGTGGTGGCCACCAGTAGCTGCAGCTCGTTGCGGATGAACTGCCCCATCACCTCGGCCTTCTCTGCAGCCTTCATGCGGCCATGCACCAAGCCCACGCCCCATTGCGGCAGATCCTGCTGCAGCACCACGTGGGTATCCACCGCCGTTTGCAGCTGCAGGGTTTCCGACTCTTCGATCAGCGGGCACACCCAGTACACCTGGTTGCCCTCGCGGCAGGCCTTGTCCACAAAGCGCACCACCTCGTCGCGGCGCTCGGCGCTGATCAGCTTGGTCACGATGGGCGTGCGCCCCGGCGGCAGCTCGTCAATCACCGACACGTCCAGGTCGGCGTAGAAGCTCATGGCCAGCGTGCGCGGTATCGGCGTGGCCGACATCATCAGCTGGTGCGGCTCGGCACCTTTTTGCTGCAACGCCAAGCGCTGGCCCACGCCAAAGCGGTGCTGTTCATCGACAATCACCAGCCCCAGGCGGTCGAACGCCACATCGTCCTGGAACAGCGCATGGGTACCTACCGCCAGTCGCGCTTCGCCGCTGGCAATCTTGGCCGCCATCTCACCGCGTGCTTTCTTGCGCAGGCTGCCGGATAGCCACGCCACGTCGATGCCCAGTGGTGCCAGCCATGCGGCCAACTTCACGTAGTGCTGCTCGGCCAGGATCTCGGTGGGTGCCATCAGCGCTACCTGAAACCCCGCCTCGATCGCCGCCAGCGCGGCCATGGCGGCCACAATGGTCTTGCCGCTGCCCACGTCGCCTTGCAGCAGGCGGTTCATCGGGTGCGGCTGCGCCAGGTCGGCCACGATCTCGCCCAGCACTTTTTGCTGCGCGCCGGTCAGCGCAAACGGCAGATTGGCCGCCAGCTGCGTGCGCAGGCTACCATCGCCCTGAATCACCGGCGCGCTGCCCTCGCGCCGTGCGCGGTAGGCCAGGCGCATGGACAGCTGCTGTGCCAGCAGCTCGTCAAATTTCAACCGCTGCCAGGCCGGCAGGTTGCCGTCAGTCAGCTGGGTAGCGGAATACTCCGGCCCGGGGCGGTGCAGCAGGTGAACGGCGTCGGCCAGCGGCATCAGCCCCAGGCGGCGGCGCACCTCGTCGGGCAGGGTTTCGGGGATGGGCTGCGCCTTGAGTTCGGCGTGGATCAGCCGCCGCAGCACCGGCTGCGACAGGCCATTGACCGTGGGGTAGACCGGGGTGAGGCTGTCGGCCAGCGGGTCGCCCTCGTGCACCTCGCGCAGCTTGGGGTGCACCATCTCGTCGCCAAAGAACCCGCGCCGCACTTCGCCCAGTGCGCGCACGCGGCGGCCTTTGGCCAGCGCCTGCTGGGTATTGGGGTAGAAGTGGATGAAGCGCAGCACCAGCTTGCCGCTTTTGTCTTCGATGTGCGCCACCAGCTGGCGGCGCGGACGGAACTGCACCTCGCAGTGGGTCACCTCGCCCTCCACCAGTACCGCCTGGCCGTACGGCGCCTGCTGTATGGGGTAGAGATGGGTTTCATCCTCGTAGCGCAGCGGCAGGTGCAGCACCAGGTCGAAACGGCGGGTCAGGCCCAGCTTTTCCAGCCTTTTGGCGGTGGCGGCGGCCGCCACGATGGGCTGGCTGGCGATGTCGACGGTAGCGTTCATGCTGCGATTGTACCCAATGCAAAACGGGATGGCACAAGCCATCCCGCTTCGATAACTGCCCGGCCGCTAGCTGGCCGGCAGGCTAACCGTGCGCAGCGCGCTTACTGGCGTTCCCAGGTCTGGGTACGGCCCAGCAGTGCCACGCCCAGGAAGCCGCGTACTTCCAGCTTCTTGCCGCCTTCGGTCAGCTTGGCTTTGGCGCTGTAGACCTTGCCCGATTTCGGGTCCAGGATCTTGCCGCCTTCCCAGTCATCGCCGTCTTTTTTCAGACCGGTCAGGATGGTCATGCCGACAACCGGCTTGCCTTTCAGCGCGCCTTCGCACTTGTCGCAGACCGCATCCGGGTTGGCAAACAGTTTGATGATCTTGCCGCTCAGCTCGCCGTTGGCCGCTTCGGTGATTTCCACCAGCGCCTTGGCTTGCTTGGTTTCGTCATCGATGGTTTTCCAGGTACCACCGGCACCGGCGGCCAGCGCCAGGCTGCTGCACAGGGTCAGGGCGGTGACTGCGGCCAGTTTTGCAAATGTCTTCATCTGTACTCCCTCGTATTGTGTTTTGGGCGTCCGGCACCCCTCATGCCATCAAACGCCTGTTTCGAGCTACGGCTCTAGCCGTAGCGCAGAAAGCTATCAGCGCACCGGGGCAGCGTCAATGGCTGGCCGGCCAGCGGTGGCCGCCACGGGCGTATTCGCAACGCTGGGGTCGCGGCAAAAGACAAAAAGGCAGCCACGGCTGCCTTTATTGTGGGAAACACCTGGCCTTAGGGCAAGGTGAATACCCCGTCGGCCACCGCTTGTACTTTGCCACCTACCTGCACGCTGCCATCGGCCGCCACGTCCAGATACAGCACATTAGGGCGGGCAATGGCCGCACCCTGTTCGATGCGCCACGACAGCGGCGCCAGGCCGTTCAGTACGCACCAACCGCCCAGGTTGGCGCAGGCGCTGCCGGTGCCCGGGTCTTCGATCACGCTACCCTGCTGTTCAAAGAACAGCCGCACCGTGGCCACACCGTCGGCCTGGTACCACAGATAAGCAATGCTACGGCCAGGGCGCAGCGTGGCGTGGCGCGTAAACAGCGCATGGTCGGGCCGCGCGCGCAGCACTGCCTCGCGGCTGGCCAGGCGGATCAGCATCTGCTCGCTGCCGGCATTCACCCACACCGGCGCTAGCGCGATGTCGGCCTCGTCCAGCCCCAGCATGGCGGCGGCGTCGGCGCCGCCCACGTTGGCCGCACGCTGCGTGGCAGCCACGGCGGTGAGGCGGAACACACCATCGTTGAGTGTGATCGGAATCAGCCCGGCCTGCGTGCGCAGCGTAAAGGCGTCGCCCGGCTGGCGCAGCGCGTGCAGCACCGCTGCGCTACCAATCGTGGGGTGGCCGGCAAACGGCAGCTCGTAACTGGGGGTGAAAATGCGCAAGCTGGCCAGCGCGGCATCATCGCCCGGGTGGATGAACACCGTCTCGGACAGGTTGAACTGCCGTGCAATCAGCTGCATGTCGGCATCGGACAGGCCCGCGGCATCGGTAAACACCGCCAGCGGGTTGCCGCCGAAGCGGCTTTCGGCAAACACATTCACGATCTGGTAAGGGTAAAGCTGGCGCATGCGGGGCTCCTTGGGGCTGGCGTTGGCCTGCGACACGGCAGGCAAACGGGGCGCAAACTGGTCAGCCACCATTAGGCCATGCTGGTAACAGCTGCATAAAGCGGGCACAGGTAAACAGATTGTTTTTACCAGGCTGACAATGGTGACAGTTGACAGCTTTTGGATACAGGATTCTGTCACCAATAAAAATTTGCTACACTGCGCGCGCTGTTGCTTGTACGGCGTTACCCGTTTGATTGTTCTGCAGTTTTGAATCGTCTTGGAGGTTGGCCGCAAGCCAGCCCGGCGCGCCCACCGGCATGCCAGATACCTATAACGACAGAACCGTGGAACCCCTATGCAGCAGAACCCTACCCTGATCCACCGCATCATGAACGGCAGCATCGTGCTGCAGATCGTGATCGGTTTGCTGGCCGGTATTGCAGTGGCCAGCGTTGCCCCCGATACCGCCAAATCGCTGACCTTCCTGGGCAGCCTGTTCGTCAAAGGCCTGAAGGCCGTGGCACCGGTGCTGGTATTCGTGCTGGTGGCCAGCGCCATTGCCAATAAAAAGCAAGGCGTGCAAACCAATATGCGCCCGGTACTCACCCTGTATCTGCTGGGTACCTTCCTGGCAGCCGTTACCGGCGTGCTGGCCAGCTTTGCCTTCCCCACCA
>JAIXTB010000261.1 GCA_027484385.1 Neisseriaceae bacterium
GTGCCGCCACATCACCGCGGCGCGGCGTAAAGCAGGCAAAACAAAGCCCTCCGCCATGGGAGGGCTGTATGCGTACCGGCCAGCGGGTGATCAGTGCTGGTGGCCGTGTTCGCCGTGTACGTGCTGGTGGGCAATCTCCTCGGCTGTGGCCGCGCGCACGTCTACCACCTTGATGGCAAAGCGCAGGGTTTTGCCGCACAGCGGGTGGTTACCGTCCAGCAGCACGGTAGGGCCTTTGATCTTGGTCACAAAATAGTAACGCGGCTCGCCGTCCGGGCCGGTGCGCTGAATCTGGCCGCCTACCTTCACGCCGGGCGGAAAATCCACCTTGGCCATGGTGGTGACCAGCGCCTCGTCACGCTCGCCAAACGCGTCGGCAGGGCTCAGCTCCAGCGTGGTCTGGTAGCCGGCTTCCTGGCCTTCCAGCGCCTCTTCCAGCTTGGCAAACAGGTTGTCGTAATCGCCGTGCAGGTAAGAAACCGGCTTCTTGCCGTCGTCGTAGAGATTGCCCTGGCTATCGGTAACTTTCATGCGCAGGGTCACGGCGGTGTCTTTTGTAATGTTCATGGCAGGTGAGGGCAGAAAAAAATGAGGGTGGAAGGGTGGCAGCTAGGCGGGGGCGTGTCAACTGCTGGCAGGGTGGCGGGCGGCTGGTAGCGTGGCGCTGGCGGCGGTATCAGGCCACAGGAAAGGTTGGCCGCAGGCTAGGGAGAGGGCAATGCGGCCAACTTCTTAATGTCAGTATTTATTTGTCTTGCATCATGGCGTGCCAGGTTGATATGGTTTGCAATCATGACAAATTCAATAGCAAACCATAGAAAGGATGCCAGTGGCTAACGGATACGCACGCTGCGCTACCCTGGCTTACCAGCTATGCACCCGCCAGCCGCTGCCCCCTGCCCAAGCATGGCAGCAAGCCGCAGCCTTGGTTTTCCCGCATAGCGAGTCCGCCCGTACCAAGTGCTGCCCCAAGAATGCCTTTCTTGGCCTGGCCGCAGCCGGCTACCTGCAGGGCATTGCGCCTTTTGCCCATCGCTCCAAAAACGGCGATTACGCCTGCCGCGCAGCCCAAATACTCCACGCCTACGGCGCCGGCAGCCCCTTGCCGGATGCCAAAACGCTGTGGCTAACGGTAATGCACGATATCGGGCAGATAGACAAACGACCAAATAGCCAGATGGACGTGGCGCTGGCCTTGTATCGGATGGGCGTGATGGTGCAAGCGGTATAGCAGATGAGTGCGGCCAACCTTTTAAGCGCTTCTCGGTAAACGTTGGGCTTCGCTGTGCACAGCCCAACTTACCGTGCTACCGTGCTGGCGGGGTGGCGGGCGACATCAGCCCACGGCTACGGTGTGTAATCCGTAGCCCGGATAAGCCAACGGCGCATCCTGGCGGGCAAGGGCAGATGCAAAAAGGTTGGCCGCACACAGGAGAAGGGGGTATGCGGCAAACCTTTTATGACTAGCGGCGGCGTAGTTCTACGCGCGATTCTCGTCCTTTTCCTTTCCCTTGCCCTTTCCCTTTTTGGATTTATTACTCAATTTATTTGATTCTATGGTATTTAAAGTGTTTGCGTTTTCAACGGTACAGCTCACCACATCTTCCCGGCAGAATGGGTGTCCATAAATTTCAATGTAAGCACTTAGAAACACTTCGCTCTGCCTAAATTTATAGAATAACGGCCATGTTGCATATGCACCCTGATCAATCAATTCACCTTGCTGCCCAATTTTTTTCATGATGGCAGCGGCGCTTGAGAAATCATTTTTCAGAACCGCAACTGCAAGAGCGAAGTCACGTAGTGCATCTGACCAGTCTTCCTTCTCAAGAACAGCCAAGCAATCATTTTCATTGCCCTTTAATTTGTGAGACAGTGCGTAGTTAATAATTCTAACTCTTTTTTCAATATTGCTAGCCTGCTTTATTACGGGGTGGCTCATTCCAAATTCTGAATATCTTATTGCCAGGCTGAATTTTCCACTACATATTGCATCAAATATGACTTCATTTAAATGCTGTCCAGCTATCAAACTTTCCTCGGGTAGTATTTTACGCCAGACAGTTTGCCCTAACATCAGGGCAATTAGCATCAACAGCTCTGCAGATTCTATTATATACTTTGGAGTTACCTTTAGCTTTTCTCCAGTGCCTGGGAGGTTTTTGCAATTGTTTGATTTGCAAACATGAAGATACTGCTCGCTAACTATTCCATCCGCATGCGTGAGAAGGTTCCTTCTTTGTGATACTTCCACAAAATTTGGCCACTCAGCGAACTTCCTTAGTTCGATCTTTGCTTTATTTTCAATTATCTCGAACTGCCTTATGTAACTTTCTCGTTTTATGCTTTCAATTTCCTTGTATAGCATGTCAGTTCTTAATGCCTCAAGAGTTTCGTACTGCCTCAAATCTCCAATAGTGATTTCTTTGCCTATATATGAAAATAGATCACTCTTCTTTTCATATATTGCGGAAATAAAACTCCCTATGAATGAGTCAAATTCACTAAAAAGACCAATAAAAACGCTCTTCGCGAGAAGCTCCGAAGATCGAGAGTTGTGCATTCTTTGCAATTCTCTAGTTATACTCAAGAGATCCGCATTGGCTTTTGCCTTTTCGACGAGATCATCTGATTCCGCCAGAATTTTTTTGCAACTCGCTTGTTTTGTTGCGGCTTTTTTTAGCTTGTCAATTTTCATCTTTTCAGCAACCGGAACAAATACATTGGCGCCATATATTATGTCATTCCCTGCATCGAGGAATTTGCCAATGGATTTTGCTATGCTGTGATTTGAGAAGTGATCTGTTTGATTTTCGTATGACGGCAGCTCAAATTCGAATTTATCATTCATGAGTATGGTTTCTATTTGGTTGGCTTGTTGTGTTTTTGATTGAATTTTTAATAAGTCTTTTTTACCATGGGCTCGACTAAGCTAATTTAAAATAGTCGACATGTGATCGATGGTAGTTTGGTATTTCGCTAAGCGCATACATCATTTAAAATATTAATATAGTATTTTATTGCGCGAGTATAAAGCATGAAGTCGTGAAAATTCAAACGAGAAGGGGGGTTTGGAGCATTGACAATGTATTTATACTGACTAAAGTGCAGAAGATGGTGTGCTGTTATTTTATTATAGGCATCTATAGCTTCTGCTTCTGTTTTTTGATTGGGGTGAGCTGAAGCAATTCTAATGCGCCTATAGTACTCTATTAAATAAAATTCAGGAGGTTGGGTTAGCTGAATTTTTTCAGTATGGGTGCAGTTTTTTAGGAGTTGTTCTAATGGGTGCAGGGCAGCACCACCTGGCAGTGTTGTTATCCATTCTAAATTTCTATTCTCACGATAGAAACTATTGCAAAGCTTAATGGTTTTTTCAAAAATTGTATAAGTATTTGATATGAATGTTCTATAAGCTAGCAGCCTCAACTCAGAAAGCTTATGTGAGCCATGTGGTATTTTATGTGCCATAAAGAGCCCTGAGATGTAATTCTCAATTGGGGTGTTCGATGCATTGGCAGTTTCCTCCATGTGCACTATGGATAGTTCTTGCAATTGAAAGCAAGCATCTTGCGCTCCAAGTTCTTCAAAAAAGTCTTTTATCGGATCTATATATGGTTTATTGTTCTTGTAACTTGGAAATGGAGTGTTTTTTGCTTTGGTCATTTTTATCTTCTCAATCTACACTGATAGCTCTAGCGGCATAAATGGATGATTTGAAAATTAAATTGCATTTAAAATCTGAATGTATTTGCTATTGGCATTTTTCACAAGCCAAAAAATAGGGGGAAAGTACCCCCTATATCTATATTCGCACTATTTGTCAGAGTACTCAAAGTTTGAAAGTGGCAATTCTTAATATTCAATGACTTATTTTTGTATTGGTATGAAATGTCTGATAGAAAATGTAGGCAAAGCTTGAGATATCCTGCAAATGAAGCCAAAAGTTGAAATCATAAAATAGACGCTTCACTTGTGCCATCTTTTGTATCTGGTCAAGAATACGTTTTAGCTGTCAGCAAGCTTGGAGATCGATGCCCAGGGCAGGGGGCATGGGCTGTGCATCATTCAAACCGCTCACCACGGCCAACCTTGATTGTGTTAGCGCCACGTAAGTGCTGCCAAGCATGCTACTTTTGTGCACAGAGGCGTTTGGGCCCGTCGGCGTACTTGTGGTATTAGGCAAGAATGCAGCAGGTCTGAGATATCTCCCCAAACACGACGCTTCGTACACTTCCCCGCAGTTAGTACGGTTAACGCCGCAACGCGTTGCCGTATTTGTTTTGGTTCGAACAACTGTCAGAGGTGTGAAACATGGGCATCACAATATCCAGCCTTCCACTGGGAGTGTCCAGCTTAGGCCGAGCACACTCGCTGATTTTCTTGTCTGCAAATAGGGTCTTTGTCATGCATTGGGTGACAAACAGATAGTTTTTTGTCAACTTGTCTCAGTGATTTCGCAGTGCTCCATAACCGATCGCTATTCTCTGTGTAATCGCTTCGCCCAGTTTTTCAACTGCTCCGTTACTAATTCTATGTTTTGAGTTTTTATGGCTTTCTATCATGCCTTGAGCCTCCTGAAGGGTAATGACGGATTGTTTGTATTCTAACGTGTCATTGATATCAAACTCATTCCCTGCATGATATGTTGTGGTGTGACAGTCGTTACACAATGATGTGCGATATGGTTTTTTTTCAATTTCGTCAAATAAATAAGTCACCTTAACCTCAAAAGACCATGTTCCTTTGTTTGATTTTCTTACGCAGTCTATTTTGCTTCGTTTGCAGCATGGACAAATCCATGCGTCTGGCTCTCTATTCCAATAATTTCTATTAGTGTTACTCATGTGAAGAATTTCACCACGTGTTGGTGTCTGTCCTGGAGTTGGGTGACGATTTTTTCGCCAAGAGTCACGAGTGCCTTTGTGCACCATAGTTGTATATAGTAATTTTTCAGGTTCATCGCTTATGTTATACAAGCCAATAGATTGAAAATGGTTTTTTGCAATATTTTCTATGTTTTTGGCGGTATTTTCTGATGGCTGATACCAGTGTGCATTATGGATTGCGATCTCAACTATCTGTCGTGCCATCTTTAGCCGTATTTCAAAAGATTCTTTGGATGATAGCCATGCTTTTTGGGCGAGATTTTCGTCTATAGTGTGTTTCTTGTTATTCTCAGTAATGATGAATGAACTAATTTCTGATGGTGAAAATGAGAAATCGAGATGTGTTTTTGCTGCGGCCTTTCCTATGGCATCTGCTTCGTTGCAGTCAGCACAAATCACGGTATTGTCATATGCCGACAAGGCAAATGCTGTTCTTATAACAAATTTTTTAGCCTTATTATCGGCGATAGGTGATTCTAATTTGGCGGAGGCCGCGTTGAAAATTTTACCAATCAGATCTGCCATGTGATCATGATGCTCATGTAAGTGGCAGGTTAGGTAGCCGTGCTTGTTGAGTCGTACAATCTGTGATTTTACTCTGCTGCAACAAGGGCAGCTCCAGTTTGGATGGGTCATCACCCACCATCGATTCATGTCAACCCCAGTCGCACCAAATAGCTTAACTAGATCCCGGGTCTGGTTGGAGATTTCACTATCTATAAATTTTGGAATTTCATCGTTTTGAAAATACTTCAACAATTCTTCTTTGGAAGTTATTTTTGCAAAAGTCATACGTGCGCCTTAAATTTAAAATAAAGACTAATTTTATGATTGGCCTGGGTTAATCATTTTTTGGCTGCAATGAAAATGATAGATAAAAATAGACTGCACTTGCTTGATGCAGTAGTAATTCAGTGCGCTAAATGTTGTGTAGAGAGGTAAGTTTTCTGGATGTATTCGCAATAAACTGACAAGAGATTTTGTCATATGAAGTGCAGTAGTAACCGTTCTATTGAGTTAGTATATCAAATCAAAATCAAGCTTTCGTCATTGGGCGTTAATTTTGAGCTGAAAGAAATAAATTCATTGTTGATTTCGCATACGCCATGTTCTCTTATGCCTGGTGCAAGAGAATTAATAGATATGTGCTCTCCAATTTTACCAAGCTTATGTATATCACCCTGCTGGTATACGTAGTCACTTGACAGTATCTCTTGTATTTCTCCTTTTATGGGATCTACAAACTTGATTGGCGCTTGACTCATTGATACGCTGCCAAGCGGGATTGTTATTTTTGCAGGCCCATCTTCACCTAAGTTCATGGCGAACCGTGGCGTGAACTCCATTTTAAAGCAATGATGGATTAAAGAGTTGTTTTCATTGTCTCTGACATAGCTTGGCTGATATGTTATTATGCAATCAATTTTGCTGGTGGGGTCGTTAATGATTTGATTTGCCCGATCTTGGATTTCCTTGTAATCGGCATGAACGTTTACTCGAATAAAAATTATCCGCAATGCATTTGTTTCTTGTGCGGTGTGTGCCCAAATGTTCTTGGCTGCCTGTGCAACTTTGTTAGCATATCGTTTTTTTTCTGATTCTGGCCCTGGGCAATAAACAAGGACCATGTCAGAGGTGTGAGCCGGAGAGATTTTATAATCAATTGGAAGCTTTGTTATCAGGATGTTCAATCCATCCCTAGGGGTAATGCGAAGTTGAGGATGTATGCTTTTTAATTCCTTGATGCTCTTTATTATCAGTTCAAAATCGTTTTCTTTAATTGAATCATGACAAAGTATTTCCAAGCTTAGATTTTCATGTAGCAAGCGAAGTTTTTCTTTCCATTTTGCACGGACTCTTCTACACCCAGCTTGGAATTTTTTTTGTTCGTCTGAAATGTCTACATTCTTTACGGATATGAATTGAGTGAAGCCATTTTTCATTGGAATGGCGAAGTCATAGCCCGGCTTTTTTCTTGGTGCAGGTATTATTTTTGAGCAAGGAAGAGAAAGCATCCCCAAGTAAATAATCTCAGAAAAAAGCCCCTTTGATTTGTCAGGGCTTCTTTTTATTTCTCTAATTGTTTGCTTTAGCCATGACTCATTATCTTCTTTTATTTTAATTAAGCATTTTCCGATAATAAATAATTCAACAGTGGATAGTCTGTCTTTTCTGTTCCAAAGTGTAGATAAAAGATTTTTCTCAGATTGGGCTTTTAGATAATCGGTTCCGAATAAATTTTCAATCTCTTTGAAGGCTTGCTCCGCTTCGCCTTCGCTGCCAAGTTTGTCTAGAACTCGTCCTTGTATCATCATTAAGCCTTTTTTTTAGTTCCTACCGCTATAGAAGACATTAGTTAACCATGCGATTAATTTGACTTGACAATCCGATAGTCAATCATTTCTTCTGCTACTTATTTCGACCATCCCTATTTTTTAAATTGGGACATGCTGAGGCGACGGTTACACTATCCAACGTTAAGCGTGGAATGACCATTGCTAGCTGGAAGCGGAAATTTCTTGTTTAGTTGGTGAATTTTCGCTTTAGCAGACGATCTGCCGGTACTCATGATGCGCTGGCTGCCGGTGGTCCAAATACAAGAGAACGTCTTTTTCCGACCCAATGCGCGATATGAGTAGGCGAAGGCCTGCGGCTACTTCGTAGCGTGTCAGGTTGGGGTGTGCCGCTCTGTCTACTCGCAGTTCTCGTTTTCTCATCAATTGGCGCTACCAAGGGATGGGGGTAGCACTCGTCCCGTTCCTACCGATGAACTGTGACGGCGCACCGCTCTTGACCTGCCCCTGCCCGTTGATGCGAGAGGTTGACGTCATCAAAACACAAGCCTTTATGGCACGAGTGATTCCAACGTAATGCAGGTTTAGGCATTGCTTCTCGTTATCGAAAATGACCTGGCCAAATGTTCCCGGAGGATAGAGGCGTGTTGGGATGACGTGGTCGTAAAGATCGGCATGGAAGGCTAGGTCAAACTCCAGCCCTTTGGCTTTATGCAGTGTCATGATCTGAACAGCATCCCGGCGCGGGGCATGAAACCAGCGAAGCTGGATGGCATCCCCGCACACTGACTCAAGCTCCATTGCGCCTGTCGACGATGGAGGCTCACCCCGCAGGCGCGTGGCCGCATTCATCACGGATTCAACCAGGTCTTCCTCCTCGCAATTCCGGCATTGCAAAAGTGCCTGCCGAAGCTCGCGCCGCTCCTTGAGACTTAGTTTGAACGCACCGGCTCGCTCAATCAGCGATTCTGCGGTCAACTCTTGGTCGTAGCGCAACCTCAACAAATCAGAGAAAAGGCTCGCTTCGGCCGACGGGGCCGTCATAAAAGGGCCATCCTCGACCAGATGGTGGACAAGCCCCAGATGATCCGCAATCAGCCGTGCTGAATGCTGATGTCGGCAAAGAATAGCCACCTTGTCAGCCGAACTAACTTGGTAGTAGCCCAGCAGATGGGGAATGGCGGTCCTTAACCAAGTCCCCATATGTCGCTGGTTACCGGTGATCGTCTTTATAAACACCCGCATATCGTTCGTCGGCGCGACCGGGTGATTCGGATAGAGCAGACGCAGCGCGTAGTCGTTTATGGATGGGTGACTGCGGAAATTGGTGGTGATAGCAAAGCGTGCAAACCCACTGTTCTCCGTAGCTAGCTCCAGCAAGTAACGTGGATCTTTGTGCGCGAAAGCATAGATAGACTGGTCACCGTCGCCGACCGCAATAGCGGTCAACCCCAGCGCCTTGAGCTTCAGAAAAAGCTCGTGTTGGAAGTACCCGCTGTCCTGGTACTCGTCAATAAACACTGCGCAATACCGTGCCATGAGGTATTTCTGGCAAGCAAGGGATTGGTCGACCACATGGCGGGCGAGCATGCCCACAGCTTCCAGGGGGACAAAACCCTGGGCTAGCGCTCCTTGCAAGAACGGCAAGAACTCGCCCGTGTTGGCAACGGTTGCGTCCTGAATCGGCGTTGATGGCAGCAAGAGTCTCACCGGGTCGGGCAGCTCTCTGAGCTTGGCCGTCTTGGTTTCAGCCCCCACAGGCATCAACTGGCGCACGAACGGAAAAATTATCTCGCGAAGGCAAAACTCGTCGATCGTGCCGAAGAATGAATTCTTGACGTCGAAAGCATCGGCTTTGCAGCGGCGTGCCAGCTCATCGCTCGCTTTGTTTGTGAAGGAAATGGCGATAATGCCCTGGTAAGGACGCAGCTCCGACATCAGGTTCCGGATCTTGCGTGACAGGACGCTGGTTTTTCCACTGCCGGGACGGGCTACGATCACCATGTCGTTCAGGCATTGTATAGCTTGGTCCTGCTCGGGATTCGGCGTGAAATTGGCCATCACTACGCTTCCGCAGCAGCGCTCATACAATAGAGCAGCGGCTTTAACAAATGCCCATCAAGTGGTGCGCAGAGTGTCACTCCGCTGTGCTCAACGTGCTCAAGGAACTCCTGCATGCGGATGGCCTTCTTGCCTTGCAGATAATCGATAGCTTGAGGCAATGCGTAGCCTTTGAACCCAGTCAGTAACGCCGGAAGTTCCATGGCGATGTCGTGCTCTAGATCGATCTGCGAGAGAAAAATGCCAAAGGGTGCGACAGCAGTACTGACCACCTGCCAAGTGCCATCCGCCAGCGAGGCGGCTTGATCGTATGGTACAGGGTGGTGTTGCTGGGGAGGCAGATCCGCCAGCGACAGTGCACGATTGATGCCAGCTACTTGGCGCCATACCACTTGTGCATTTCGGGGACCGATCGGTATGTCGGAGATGTCATTGTCGGTTCGCATGGACCATGGAATTTCCAGCGCGTGTAACACGCGCTTGTAAACCGCGAACGACACGCCATCGACAGACAGGAGGGATACGTTGCGTTGGTCAAGATCGAAGCCGTGTGCGCGGGCCAGCGCGGAATAGAACAGCATTTCAGACGGCCCCTCGACAAGCATGACCGCCGACGCGAAAAATGCTTCCGCAGGAAGGATGCTCATCCGGTAGCTAAGTCCTGTCCAGGCACTGTCGATGCAGTCGGAACATCCTTGGCTTGCCGCGCGTGATGCTCCGTTGCCGCGAAGCAGACGCACGATGGAGTTGGGCCGGTAGCTGGCTGCGATCTGAGGAGAGTGCGACGTCACGATGGTTTGTCCGGGCAAGGCGTTGATGAGGTAACTCGCAAGTTTGCGCTGCTGGTGGGGGTGCAGGTGCGCCTCGGGCTCTTCGATGCAATAGATGACCACCTCGCTGTCTTGGTCGTGCTCAAGTACGCTCTTGGCTTTCCACAAGGCCAATAGAATTTGGTTGTTGCGGCCATCTCCCCCGAGCATCACGCGTGAGCCGTTGGTACTGGCTCCCAATTCTAGCTGTTCGATGAACTGCTGGATGTCGATCGCACCAGTATCTAGCGACACGTTGTACCCAGCGTGATGGTGAGAGAGCGCCCTCAGCTCGTTGTTGAGGTCTTTGGTGGCTTCGGCGACGTAGTTGAGGTTCTTCACCCCGGCGTTCACAGACTCCAACAGCACACCAAGCGCCTGCAATTGCTCGGCATCGGCATTGGCCTGTTCCTGGTTGCGCGATTCTTGCGCAAGACGCAGCAGGTGCCGCTTTTCTGAGCGGATATATCGCACTAGGTCACGTTGGGAATGGATGTACTTTAGATGCAGGTACTTCAAATAGAAGCGGCTAGGGATCACCTCCATCGCCGCTAGGTCGTGACCAGCAGCAATCTCATAGCTGAGCTCCAAGCGGTTGGCGCGGAATTCAAGGAAAAAGTGACCGGTTGAACTGACATGTCCCTTGAGCTGGGAAAGCA
>JAIXTB010000214.1 GCA_027484385.1 Neisseriaceae bacterium
ACGAGATGCACACCTCGATGGAAGCGGGCCCGATGATCCGCAAAGGCGACATGAAAACCAGCAGCTGGATTCAAGCTTACGAGCGCAACAACGTGCAAGTAGGCCTGGCCAGTGGCCTGCGTGGCCGCGCCCAGATCGGCAAGGGCATGTGGGCCATGCCGGACCTGATGGCCGACATGCTGAAACAGAAAATCGGCCACCCGAAAGCCGGTGCCAATACCGCCTGGGTACCGTCGCCGACCGCTGCGGTACTGCACGCCCTGCACTACCACCAGGTCAACGTGCAAGACGTACAGAAAGGCATGGAAGCCCAGCCTGCCGAAGACCTGCAGGACGCGCTGCTCACCATCCCCGTGGCGGCCAACCCTAACTGGAACGCTGCCGATATCCAGCAGGAGCTGGACAACAACGCACAGGGCATTTTGGGTTATGTGGTGCGCTGGATCGACCAGGGCGTGGGCTGCTCCAAAGTACCGGACATCCACAACGTAGGCCTGATGGAAGACCGCGCCACCCTGCGCATCTCCAGTCAGCACATTGCCAACTGGCTGCGCCACGGTATTGTGACAGAGGCCCAGGTGATGGAGACCCTGCAGCGCATGGCCGCCGTGGTAGACCAGCAAAACGCAGGCGATGCCGCCTACCAGAATATGGCAGGCCGCTTCGACAGCTCGGTAGCGTTCAAGGCCGCGTGCGACCTGGTATTCAAGGGCTGCGCCCAGCCATCCGGCTACACCGAACCGCTGCTGCACGCCTGGCGCCTGGTGGCAAAAGCCCAGTAACACCTGCCCATTAAAAACAAACCTCTGCATCAGCTTGTAGTACTTGCTTGCCAATTACACCAAGCTGACAGCAGATCACCGAGCGACGCTATTTTGCGTCGCTTTTTTATTGAATTTTGCCAATATCTAACACACAAAAGCCACGCTCCTATGCCAAAATCCTAGCTGCATCAGCCGATTTATCTATCCGACAGGACCGTAGCGTGGATATACAAAGCAATAGACCGGTGGAAAATGGTAGCTACCGCCCCATTTCCCTACGCCGCTTACGCATGAGCGCCAATGCGCCGCGTAGCCTGTTGTTATTGGCGTGGGTATTCTCCACGCTCGCATGCGTGACGCTGGGGCTGGGCGCCGTCATCTTCCAGTGGTCGGGCATGCCCATGCACTTTGGCGGTGTGTCATTCTATGTTTCCGCCTACCCGCCCCTGACTATCTGTTTGCTGTGGACACTGCTGTTCGGTCTGGCCTGGGGTGCCATTCCGGCGTTTCTGTCGACCTTTATCCTGTCGGTGTACGCCGGCCTGGCCCCGGGCTGGGCGGCCTTGTTTGCCTTGGCCAATCCGCTAGGCCTGACCGTCTTCACCATCGCCTACCGCGCCATCGCGATTCCGCTTAACCTGCGCAGCATGGACTCGCTGCTGTTTTATGGCTTGCTGGCATTTTTCAGCAGCGTATTCAGCGCCAGCGGGGCATTCATCTGGACCCACACCAACCACATGGCATCCGGCGATGCCTTTGGGCTGTGGCAAGGCTGGTGGCTAGGTAACCTGCTGCAAATGCTGTTCATTACCGCCCCGATACTGGCCATCGTCGCCGACCCGGTGTGCAACTGGCGCAACCGCGCCCTGTTTCAGCTGACCAACAGCCCGCGCACCAGCCTGCGCTGGATGCTGCTGGCCGCCAGCATGGTGGTGATTGGCGTGTACATGTATATCGCCCTGTCTTTCTGGCTCAGCCACGAGGCCATCTCCGCCAGCACCAACCTGAACACGGTGGCCGGCTGGCAGCAGGCTACCGAGCTGATTACCGCATCGTCTTCGTCGGTCTACATGGTGTTATCCATCATGTTCCTGGCCATGGCGTCGCTAGGCTACCGTTTTGTACGCACCTGGATCGGCGAACTGCAGCAGGCCGTACGCCATGCCGAAGAGGCCAATCGCGCCAAATCGGGTTTTCTGGCACGCATGAGCCACGAGATCCGCACCCCGATGAACGCCATCATCGGCCTGTCCAACCTCGCGCTACAGCACAGCAGCAGCCCGCGCGAACGCGACTATCTGCAAAAGATCCACCACGCTGGTAATTCGCTGCTGGTGATCATTAACGACATTCTGGATTTCTCGCGCTCCGAGATCGGTACGCTGCAGCTAGAACAACGTGCCTTCAAACTGGAAAGCTTTATCGGCTCGCTAACCGACCAGCTGCGGCCGCAGCTGGACTGCAAGCAGCTGGAGCTGATTGTGGATATTGCCCCTAACGTCCCCCGTGTGCTCAGTGGCGATACGGTGCGGCTGGGCCAGATCCTGCTGAACCTGCTGAACAATGCGGTAAAGTTTACTGAAAGCGGCGAGGTCAGCCTGCACATTAGCCGCCCCGCGCAGCAGGTCACCGAGGAAGGTGTCGTGACCCTGGGCTTTGCGGTGAGCGATACCGGCATCGGCATAGACGAGAACCACCTGGCGCGGCTATTCCAGCCATTCACACAGGCAGACGAGTCCATTACCCGCCGCTACGGCGGTACCGGCCTGGGCCTGGCCATCTGCCAGCAGCTGGTGGCCGCCATGGGCGGGCAGATTACCGCCGCCAGCAGCCCGGGCCAGGGCAGCTGCTTCAGCTTTGCCATTACCCTGCCCTTTGAGGCCGGCACCGAAGTCGCCCCGCTGGCCGGGCAAAAGACCGCGCTGCTTATTCACCGCCACGAAGGCATACGTGACAACACCAGCGCGATGCTGCAAGGCATGGGGCTCAACGTG
>JAIXTB010000309.1 GCA_027484385.1 Neisseriaceae bacterium
CAGGAACAGGTAGTAGTACATGTGCACCGGGTTCAGCGCAAAGCCGGCTACGTCGATGGTTTTACCCATGGAGAAGCCACCGACCTGGATCGGGTCGATCAGGTTGATACCCTGCGGGCCGTTGGTGATGTTGATCGGCGCGTTCAGGTTGTTCATGAAGATACGGATGATCTCGCCGAAACCCAGGGTCACGATCGCCAGGTAGTCGCCCTTCAGCTTCAGCACTGGCGTACCCAGCAGCAAGCCGAACAAGGCCGCGCACAGCGCACCCAGCGGAATACTGATGTAGAACGGCAGGTGAATATCAAAGTGCGGCGAACCCAGCAGCGCGAAGGTGTAGGCACCCACGGCGTAGAAGGCGATAAAGCCCAGATCCAGCAGGCCGGCAAAGCCGACCACGATGTTCAGGCCCAGGGCCAGCATCACGTACAGCAAGGCAAAGTCGATGGTACGTACCCAGGAATTACCCAGGGTGCTACCCACCACGAAAGGCAACACTGCCAGCACGATGGCCGAGGCAATGAATACGCCGAGTTTTTTGTTGGCATTCATAGTCATACGTACCCCGTGTTAAGCGCGATCGGCCATCTTCTCGCCCAGCAGGCCAGAAGGACGGAAAATCAGCACCGCAATCAGCACCATGAAGGCAAAGATGTCCTGATAGTGCGAGCCCAGGAAACCACCGGTCAGGTCACCGATATAACCGGCACCCAGACTTTCGATGATACCCAGCAGGATACCGCCGGCTACCGCGCCACCCAGGTTGCCGATACCGCCCAGCACCGCTGCAGTAAACGCTTTCAGGCCGATCATGAAGCCCATGTAGTAGTGAGCCTGATCGTAGTTGGTGGCCACCATCACACCGGCAATGGCACCCAGTGCCGAGCCGATAACGAAGGTAGCGGAAATGATGGTGTTAACGTTGACGCCCATCAGGCCGGCAACCGCCGGGTTCTGGCTGGTCGCACGCATGGCGCGGCCCAGCTTGGTTTTTTCAACCACCACCAGCAGGCCTACCATCAGCGCCAGGCACAGCACCACAATGCCGACTTGCAGCTGTGTGATGGTGGCACCGAACACGTCGATGGTGTCATGGCTCAGGATGGGCGGGAACGGGATGTAGTTACGACCCCAGATCAGGATGGCCGCTTGCTGCAGCACGATGGACAGGCCGATCGCGGTGATCAGCGGGGCCAGTTTTGGTGCATTACGCAGCGGGCGGTAGGCCACACGCTCGATCACGAAGCCCAGCAACATACACGCCGGGATCGCCACCAACAGGCCGATAAGCACCAGAACAGGGCCTGGCAAAGCCACGCCTGCGCTGGTGAGCAGGGAAATAACGGTGATGGTAACCATGGCGCCAAACATCACTACTTCGCCGTGAGCAAAGTTGATGAGGCCCATGATCCCGTACACCATGGTATAGCCAAGTGCGATAAGGGCATAAATACTGCCCAGCACAAGTCCATTCAGGATCTGTTGCAGAAAAATGTCCACGGTGGGATCTCCTTAGATTGATGGTCCCGATAGCTTTATCCGGGGGTTTACCCTCTATATGCCATCTTGTTGGCCGCACCTTACAGACTGTCAACTGTAAGACAAGCCGAGCGGATTATGTAGGTGTATCCAATTGACTGTCAATCTTAAAGAAAGGCGAATTTCACCTTTTTGCAGCATTTTTTTATTTTTTTGCAAGCATTTGATTTTGCTAGTGTTTTTTAGTCAAAACAGGGGCGCGGCAATATATTGCAGTGCAAAATATTACGCATTTGGGATGTTATTTTCAGATGGTACAGGTTTTAAAAATTTTCGCTTATCAACTTAAATCGCGCCAATTATTTTCCATTTCGAACAATGCAGTCACACCAACGTTTCGTTTTTGCGAATATGCGACGGCAACATTCTGTATACAATCTACCGTATTCGTTTTTGACCGCCAGACAGCAAAAAGCCGCAGCCCGGGAAGGCTGCGGCTTTTCATGCCATATGGCAGTAATCAGGCCAGCTGGAACGGGTAAACCGCGCCAAGACCTAGAATGCCGGTGAGCTCATCCAGTGCAGTACGGCATTCCAGCAGCAACTGGGGATCGGCCAGATCCTCCGGCGCCAGGCGGTCGCGATAATGCCGGTCTACCCAAGCATTAAGCGTGCCAAATAGTGCCTCGCTCATCATTACATTCGGGTTCACTGCCGCAATTTCGCTGGCCGACAGTGCCACACGCAGGCGCAGGCAGGCCGGGCCACCGCCGTTCTGCATGCTCTGCTTCAGGTCAAAGACGCGGATTTCGGCAATCGGGCCGCCGCTGTGCACCAGTTTCTGCAGGTAGGCCCACACACGCTCGATGTTGCGGCACTCTTCCGGCACCACAATGATCATCTTGCCGTCGGCGCGGGACAGCAGCTGGCTGTTAAAGAGATAGCTCTTCACCGCCTCTTCCACGGTCACCTCGGCCTGCGGCACCTCGATAGGCACAAACTGCCCACCCACTGCGGCCAACTTGCGCGCCAGCTCGTCCAGCACGTCTTGCTGATGCAGGAACGACTTCTCGTGGTGGAACAGCACATTGCGGTTACCTACCGAGATCACGTCGTTGTGGAAGACACCGGCGTCGATAGTGTCGGGGTCTTGCTGGGCGTACACCACGCCCTCTTCCTTCAGGCCGTGCAGGCGCGCCACCGCGTGGCAGGCCTCTAGTGTCTGCCGTGCCGGGAAGCGTGCCGGTTTCGGGTAGCGGCCATCAAAAGCCGAGGCACCAAACACAAAGAACTCCACCCCTGCCCCGTCGTACTCGTGGCAGAAGCGCGTATGGTTGGCCGCACCTTCGTCGCCAAAGTGCATCTGTGCCGGCAGCGCCGCATGGACGGCAAAGCGGCTTTCATCAGCAAACATGGCTTGCAGGATGCGCCGTGTGGTCGGGTGCTCGATGGAACGGTGAAACTTGTTGTTCAGGTTGGCCGGGGTAAAGTGCACGCGGCCGTCGGCGGTGTCGCCGGATGGGCTGACAGTGGCAGCGTTGGCTGTCCACATGCACGATGCCGACGTGGCCGCAGCCAGAATGGCTGGCGCTTCTTTGGCGGCGCGGGCAATCACCTGGGCGTCGGTACCGCTAAAGCCCAGCTGGCGCAGGCTGGCCACATCCGGGCGCTCGTGCGGGGCCAGTACGCCCTGCTTGAAGCCCAGGTCGTGCAGCGCCTTCATTTTGGCCAGGCCCTGCTTGGCCGCCAGCTTGGGGTTGGACGCCGCACGCTGGTTGCCGGTAGAGGCCACATTACCGAACGACAGGCCGCTGTAGTTGTGCGTGGGGCCCACCAGGCCATCAAAGTTCACTTCAAATGCTTGGCTCATAGCGTGATCCCCGGGGAAAGTTGTGCCGGTACGGTCAGGCTGTCGCACTCCAGCGACGCCACCGGCCAGGCGCAGTAGTCGGCCGCGTAGTAAGCGCTAGGGCGATGGTTGCCGGAGGCACCGATGCCACCAAACGGTGCCGCGCTGGACGCGCCGGTCAGCGGTTTGTTCCAGTTCACCACGCCGGCGCGCGCTTCCAGCAGGTAGTGCTCGTACTGGGCGCGGTCGTCGGACAGCACACCGCCCGCCAGGCCAAAGCGCGTGTCGTTGGCGATATCGATGGCTTGCGCGAAATCGTTATAGCGGATGATCTGCAGCAGCGGGCCGAAGAACTCGTCGTCCGGGCGCTGCGCGTGGGTGGTATCAATAATGCCCGGGCTCAGCAGCGCGCCGCTGGCCGACAGCCGTTTCATCTCCAGCAGCACCTTGCCGCCGCTAGCCTGCAGGCTGGCCTGTGCGGCCAACAGCGCATCGGCTGCCGCATTGGAAATCACCGAGCCCATGAAGGGCTGCGGCTCATCGTTATACAAACCTACCTTGAGGTTGGCCGCCACCTGCACTAGGCGCGCAATAAACGCATCGCCGGCGGCACCAGCTGCCACCAGCAGGCGGCGTGCACAGGTGCAACGCTGGCCGGCGGACACAAAGGCCGACTGGATAACGTGGTGGACGGCTGCGTCCACATCGGCCACCTGGCCGACGATCAGCGGGTTGTTGCCGCCCATTTCCAGCGCCAGGATTTTCTCTGGCTGGCCACCGAAAGTTTTGTGCAGCAGGTTGCCGGTGGCCGAGCTACCGGTAAAGAACAGGCCATCGATGCCGTCGTGGTTGGCCAGCGCAATGCCGGTTTCCTTGGCGCCTTGCAGCAGGCTGATCACGCCAGCCGGCAAGCCTGCCTCGGCCCACAGGCGCACGGTTTCCTGTGCGGTCCACGGGGTCAGCTCGGACGGTTTGAATACCACGGTGTTACCGGCAATCAGCGCGGGCACGATATGGCCGTTGGGCAGGTGGCCCGGAAAGTTATAGGGGCCAAACACCGCCACCACGCCGTGCGGCTTGTGGCGCAATACTGCCTGGGCATCGCCCATCAGTGCGGCGCGCTCGCCGGTGCGCTCGTGGTAGGCCTTGATGGAGATATCCACCTTGTTCACCATGGTGGTGACTTCGGTTTGCGCTTCCCACATCGGTTTGCCGGTTTCGCGGGCAATCACCTCGGCCAGCTGGGCCTTGTTGGCGGCCAGCAGTTCGCCAAAACGGCGAATAATGGCCAGGCGCTCGTCCAGCGGCAGGCGTGCCCAGGCTTTGAAGGCGGCGCGGGCGGCAGCCACAGCGCGGCCAACTTGTGCCGCGCTGGCGGCCTGGCCTTGCCAGATTGTCTCACCGGTGGCCGGGTTGGTTTTGTTCAGCAGCTCGCCTTCGCCGGCGAACCAGCTGCCATCGATAAACTGGGTAGTCACTATGCAGTCTCCTTTGGCGACAGCGTGACGATACGCACGGGGTCGCCCTGCTTGATATTCAATGCGCTGGCCTGTTCGGCACTCAGCGTTACGCCCTCCGGCCCGCGCACCAGCTCGGCCAGAATCACGCGGAAGCTGTCGTAGCCGGTATTGGCCACCAGATACCACTCGGCTTGGCCGTCGGGCTGGGCGCCGATGCTGGCGGGCAGCACGCGGCTTTCGCGCACGGCGCGTACGTCTTGCACGTAGGCCTGTACGGTAGGGCCGGCGTCAAAAATGTCGACGTAGCCTTCGTAGCGGAAGCCCTCGCTATGCAGCATGGCCACCGCCGGGCGGGTGTTGTCGTGTGTCTTGCCGATAACGTCCTGCGCGGCTTGCGGCAAAAAGTCGATGTACACCGGAAACTTGGGCATCAGCTCAGCCACAAAGGATTTTTGCCCCACGCCGGTCAGGTAGTCTGCCTCGGCAAACTCCATCGAGAAGAAATGGCGGCCCAAGGCCTCCCAGAATGGCGATTTGCCTTGCTCGTCTGACACGCCGCGCATTTCGGCCACCACCACCTTGCCAAACAGCTGGTGGAATTGCGCCAGAAACAGCACGCGGCTCTTGGACAGCAGGCCACCGTTCTTGTTTACCCGGAAGTCCGGATGCAGGAACAGCGTGCACAGCTCGCTGTAACCGGTGTGGTCATTGGACAGGAACAGGGTTTCGTGACGGGTGTAGACGTCCAGCTCTTCGGACGCATGCACGATATTGCCCACGCGGTAGTTGTACCAGGGCTCTTTCAGGCCCACGGCCGCTTCCAGTGCACAGATACCGCCAACGCGGCCACTATCGGTGTCTTCCAGCACAAATACATAGCCGCGCTCAGCCAGCTCGGCCTCGCCGCTAAAGCTGCGCTCGGAGCGGGCAATGCGTGCGGCCAACCTGTCTTCATTCACCGGCAAGCTGGTGAGCCCGACACCGGCGCTGCGCGCCAGGTCCATCAAACCGGGCAGATCCCCTGCCCGTACGGGGCGAATTACCATCATGCTTGGGCCCTCCCGGCTTCAGGCAGCAACGGGGCGGCACAGATGCGCTGGCCACTGCTGACAGACAGCGCACGGGCTGTCTCCTGGGTAATGAACATCACGTCGTCTACTAGGCTGGCGTGCGCCTGGGTGGCGGCAAACTGGCCACTACGGTGGTTGGACAACAACATTTCCTGCGCGCCGGCCGGCAGCACAGGTGCCACCTCTACCGGGTACACGCCCTGCTGGCGCAGCGAAAACAGCTGGTCTACCTCGGCGGTCAGCACGGCGCCGCCGTCAAAAATGTCGATGTAGTCGTCGGCCTCGAAGCCCTCGCGCGACAGGATGCTGAACGGGCGCTCGAAATCGGGGTGAATCTGGCCCATGGCGTTCTGTGCCGCATCGGGCAGCAGGGGCACGTGGATAGGGTAAGTGGGCATCAGCTCGGCAATGAAGGTCTTGCTACGCTGGGCAAATGCCTGTTCTACCTGCGGGAAATCCATATTGAAGAAGCGGCGGCCAATGGCATCCCAGAACGGCGACTGGTCGTTTTCGTCCAGCATGCCTTGCATCTCTACCAGAATGCGGCGGCCAAAGCGTTCGCGCGCGGCCGCCATGTACAGCAAGCGGGCACGCGACAGCAGCTCGTAAGCGCGAATGTGATACTGCGGCGAACAGAAAAAGCCGCACAGCTGCACCATGCCGGTGAGGTCATGGCACATGGTCAGGACATGGATGCGGTTATTCACCTGCAGCGCACGCGAGGCGTGCACCATGGTTTCGCTACGGTAGCTGTAGAACGGCTCTTCAAAGCCGGCGGACGCGCTGATGGACGCGGTACCGATGACCCGGCCTTCGTCTTCCAGCACGAACATATAGTATTCACGCCCGGTTCCGGCGATGGTTTCGTGTTCGAAAGCCCCCAGCGAGGTCTGGATTTTTTCGTAAAGCTTTTCCCGATTGTTCGGCAAGCTGGTTACGCCAATGCCACTCTCCACCGCCATGGTTTCAATGAGCGGCAGATCGGAAATGCGTACTGGGCGCACGATCAGCATGAAAGCCTCTCTCTCGTTATTATCCGGCGCAGGCGCAGCCTGCCCCGCACCGCTGCCGGGCTGGCAGCGGTGTTCCTTTGTATCAGGGGTATGGACCGGGTACGGCTTAGTGGCGGCTAGCGGCGACCACAGCAGCCACTGCGGCGTCGAAACGCGCCAGGCCGTCGTCGATATCCTGCTCGGTAATCACCAGCGACGGGGCAAAGCGCACCACCGACAAGCCGGCTACCAGCACCATCAGCTGTTCGGCTTCTGCCGCTTTCAGGAAATCGCGGGCGCGGCCGGCAAACTCGTCCGACACCACGGCACCAATCAGCAGGCCCATGCCGCGTACTTCTTTAAAGACGTTGTACTTGGCGTTGATGGCATTCAGACCATCCACAAAGCGCTGATGCTTGGCACGGACACCGGCCAGCACTTCGGGGCGGCTGACAATCTCGACCACTTTGCCGGCCACGGCGGCACCCAGCGGGTTACCGCCGTAGGTGGTGCCGTGGGTGCCTACCGCCAGGCTCTTGGCGATTGCCGTGGTCGTGAGCATGGCACCGATCGGGAAGCCACCGCCCAGGCCTTTGGCGCTGGACAGGATGTCCGGGGTCACGCCGTATTCCTGGTAGGCATACAGCGAGCCGGTGCGGCCAACACCGGTTTGCACTGCGTCGAACACCAGCAGCGCGTTGTGCGCATTGCACAGCTCGCGGGCAGCTTGCAGGTACGCCAGGTCGGCCGGCATCACACCGCCCTCGCCCTGTACCGGCTCGATCACCACGGCGCAGGTCTTGTCGGAAATGGCCGCCTTCAGCGCATCAATATCGTTAAACGGTACATGGGTAATACCGGCCGGGTTCGGGCCAAAGCCTTCGGCGTACTTGGGCTGGCCGCCCACGTTCACGGTAAACACGGTACGGCCGTGGAAGGAGTTGGTGCAGGAGATGATTTCGTACTTGTCGGCGCTGTAGTGGTCGGCCGCGTATTTGCGTGCCAGCTTGAAAGCGGCTTCGTTGGCTTCGGCGCCGGAGTTACAGAAGAACACGCGCTCGGCAAAGGTCTTTTCTACCAGCGCGCTGGCCAGCTGCAGCGCAGGCTCGTTGGTAAACACATTGGAAACATGCCACAGCTTGCCGGCTTGCTCGGTCAGGGCGGCCACCACTTCCGGGTGACAGTGGCCCAGCGAGTTCACGGCAATGCCACCGGCCAGGTCGATAAACTCGCGGCCCTGCTGGTCCCACACGCGGGAGCCTTCAGCCTTGACCGGGATAAAACCGGCCGGGCTGTAGTTGGGCACCATAACCTGGTCGAATGTGTCGCGAGTGACAGTGTTGCTCATTGATGGGTTCCTTCCTGCAATTTGTCGCAATTATTGTTTGTTCACAGCCCGCGCTGCGTACGCCGCGCACTGTTACATCAGTCTTGCAACGATTCTAATCGAATCTCTGCAGCAGGCCATATCCTCTTTGCGACATGCGCTTACACTTTTTCCTGTGTTGTCCAACAATGTGCCACCCACAAAAAACGGTTTTATTTCATAAACTTAAATCATCGAAATGCAAAATAGCGCCACCGTTTTCTGCTTTTAGGCCACGCGAAATCCTCCCTGTATCAGGCCTGCCAGTGGCGAACACATGGCTCGGCCCTGCCTTGGCCATATCGCACACCGCATAGGCCATATCGCCCCTGCCCGCCGGCATAGCAGGTGCGCCAGCCTGATTCACTGCAATCTGGCCAGCAAAATATCGAAATAACATCTAACTTTTACAACAGATGCAGTAAAGTTACAGGCTAATTGACAAGCAGCTGCCATGGCAGGTCTGCGCATTCCAGATTCAAGCAAGGAGATAGGCATGTCCGAAGCAAAGCTGCTGGTCGTCGAAGACAGTAAAACCCAGCGTGCTTTTTACGCCAGCGTACTGGAGGGGCACTACGCTACGCGCTTTGCCACCCAAGGCAAGGAAGCCCTCGCGCTGGCAGAAGAAGACACCCCGGATGTCATCCTGCTGGACGTGGAAATGCCGGAAATGGACGGCTACGAAGTGTGCCGCCGGCTGCGCGAGCAAGGGCTGGACATGCCCATCCTGTTTATCTCTGCCCATGTGGAGCTACAGGAAAGGCTGCAAGGCTACGATGCCGGCGGCAATGACTTTCTGTGCAAACCCATCGACCCGCGCGAG
>JAIXTB010000207.1 GCA_027484385.1 Neisseriaceae bacterium
GGCCGAGCAGGCCGATGTGAGCGGAGAGCTGGAAGTCGGCAAGCTGCTCAAGCTGGATGCCAAGCAGCTTGCCAGCAGTGGCAAGCTGCTGGCAAACCAGGCTGATATTGCGGCAGTCAACTGGCAACAGCGTGGGGAATTGGCCACCGACAATGCGCTGGTCTGGCGTGGCGACAAGCTGACTCAAGAGGCTGGCGGCGCCCTGCGCGCCGGTGGCGTGCTGAGCCTCAGCGGTGATGACATAACCCTGGCTGGGGATGTGGCAGCCAAAGGGGATGTGGCAGTGGTGGCCAATGCGTACCAGCAACAGGGGGCCATGAACGCGGCCCAGGGGCTGCGTATCGATGCGACCAGGCTACAACTGGATGGCACTACCCAGGCGAAGACGGCGCAGCTGCATAGTCAGGTGGGAAACAGTCGTGGCCAGCATTTGATAGGTCAGCAGCTCAACTGGCAGAGCGACACCCTGGCCAACCAGGGGTGGCTGCAAGCAGGGGAGAGTCTCGTGCTGACAGGGCGTACGCTTGATAACGAAGGCACGGTCATCGCCGGTGGCGACCATCGGCTCAACGCCACGGAACGCCTCACCAATCAGGGCAACCTGGCAGGCAAGACACTTTCTCTGACAACCAAAGCGCTGCAAAACGGCGGGCTGTTGCAGGGTAAACAGGGTATTACGCTGCAGGCGGAAGAGGCCACCTTGACCGGGCGCTTGGTCAGTCAGGGGACAGTCCAGCTGGGGGCAAAACTGCTGGCACTGGGCGGCAATGCAAACATTAGTGGTGCCCTCACCCTACAGGGGGATACGCAGCAGTTGGCCGGCGTCTGGCGGGTTGGCGGGTTGCTGCAAAGCACCGGTAAACAACTGACGTTGGCTGGTGACTGGCAGGCGGGGCAGTGGCAATTGCAGGCTGATACGCTCACCAACAAGGGGCAACTGGCCAGTGAACAGGCGGCCAATTTTAAGGTGACGGAGTGGCACAACGAGCAGGGTGCGACCCTGGTTGCCGCTGGACCGTTGAACCTGACCGGCCAGCGCTTGCTGCAACAAGGGAGCTGGCTGGGTAATGGCAGCCAAACCCTGATAGTCGACGAGATAACCCAGCAAGGTCAGTGGCTGGGTGACGGTGCCTTGCAGGTGAAAGGGAGCAAGTTGGTCAACAGCGGCACCTTGCGGGCCGCCGGTCTTGACCTGACCGTGAATGAGCTTGAAAACCGAAGCCGGATGGAGAGCGGCGGGGAGCTGAACTGGCAGGGGACACAGTGGCGCAATCTGGGCGCGCTGTTGGCAGGGCATGCCACGTTGACGGGCGATACCTTGCTCAACAGCGGGGATGTGGGTACCCGTCAACTGACCATGAAGGCGGCCACCCGTCTGGACAACCGCGGTGTATTGGTTGGCAAGGAGGGGATAAACCTGACGGCGGCGACCCTGGACTCGCAGGGTGACATGCTGAGCAATGGTTCCATGCAGTTGGGGGCCTCACTCCTGAGTTTGAATGGCCTGACCCAGGCCAACGGTGAGCTGATTGTAACGGCGGAGCAGGCAACGCTGGCTGGCAACCTGGCAGCCGACCAACTGCAGTGGCGCGGCAAGACGCTGGTGATGTCTGGCACGGCGGCCGTGCGCGATACCACCTTGAATGGTGAACAAGTGACGTTGGATGGCACCCTCAAAGGGGACCATCAGCAGGTGACTGCGACCACCCTCACTACCGGTCAGCAGAGTCAATTATTGGCCAAAGCAGGGCAACAGCTGACGGCTGGCCAGATGACGCTGCAGGGCAGTGCGGTAGCAGGAGGAGCTCAGCGCATCGACGCTACCCAGTTGTCGCAACAGGGGACATTGGCCAGCGGTGGCTCACTGTCACTGCAGGTCGCCGATACCCTGCGCAATGATGGCAAGGTGTCGGCGCAAGCGATAACGCTGACGGCGGCACACATCGACAACGGTGGTGCGTTGGTCAGCAAGGATGCACTGAACCTGAAGACTGGCACCCTGACCAACCGGGGCCACTGGCAATCGGACCAGGGCATCACTTTGACGGCCAGCCGGCTGTTCAACAGCGGTCAGTGGGTCAGCGGCCTGGGTCAGACATTGACACTGGATGCACTGGATAACAACGGAACGTTGCTTGCCGGTGCGGGCCTTACCATCAACGCGCCCCAGCTGAGCAGCAGCGGCAAGCTGCTGGCCAATAAAGACCTTGTTCTGAACACCAACGAAGCCACGCTGGGCAGTGGCAGCACCACGGCCAGCAATGGCCAGTTGCAACTCCATGCGGGCACATTGACCAGCCAGGGGACGCTGTCATCGGCGGGGGATCTGAGCTGGCAAGGCGCGAATTTGGTACACAGCGGCAGTGCCGTGACCAATGGTGCACTGACGCTTCGGGGTGAGTCCGTCACCCTGGACGGTGACCTGCAAGGGGAGCGGGTGTTGCTGGACACCGGCACACTGACCAGTCGCGGCAAACTGACCAGCCGTGGCGACCTGGCGGTCAATGCCCGTGGTGCGGTGCAGCACCATGGCCAACTGCAAGGCAATCAGGTTGTGCTGCGCAGTGCGAGCTGGCAGGGAAGCGGTGGCGTCGGCAGTGGCGGCGCGCTTGAGCTGCGTACCGGCCAGCTGCAACTGGCCGGCCCGTGGCGTATTCGTGGCGAGGCAGACATTCAGGCCGATACCATGACGCTGGGGGGCTCGCTGGTGAGTGGCGGCAACCTGACGCTTACCA
>JAIXTB010000222.1 GCA_027484385.1 Neisseriaceae bacterium
TGATGGCTTCTAGTGTCTGGCTGCCGCTGGCGTGGGCAAAGGTGAAAGGTTGGCCGCGTACCGGCGCGCCGCACAGCTCGGCCGCCAGGGTGTGCTTGATGGCTGCTGCCGCCGCCAGAGCAATGGCACCGGTGCCGGTATACGCATGGTGCAAGCGGCCCATGGACACGATACGGGCGGTCAGGGCGTGGCCGGGCTGGCTGGCCGGGGACAGAAAGCTGATCTTGGGCGTGGCCGGGCGTTCGCGGTGGATAGTGTCGGCGTCCGGCCCCAGCTTCATCATCACCGCACCGGCGCAGCGCGCCCATTCCAGCTTTTGCTGCTGTTCCGCGCTGAGGGCGTGGCCGGTTTCGTCGCCGCGCAGGCCCAGGTCGGCTGCGCGTACAAATACTGTAGGGTTGCCGGCGTCGATCAGCGTGGCCTCCAGCGTGCTGCCGTCCGGCATGGTAAGGGTGTCCCGTGGGCGGCCGGTAGGAAACAGCTTGCCGCTGGCACCGCCGGCAGGGTCCAGAAAGCGCACACGGATGGCGGCGGCGGGGAAGGCGATACCATCCAGGTGGTAGTCGCCCCACCAGACCGGCATGCCGTCCTGCATATACAGCTCGGCGATGATCTTTTTACCGATATTGGCTTGCCAGATATGCACGGCTACCGGGCCGTTGGCCGGGGCCCCGGCCACCATGTGCTGCATCAGGGCAAAAACCGGTACGGCAGCGCTGAGGTTGCCGCAGTTGCCAGACCAGTCCACCAGCCCGTCGGCGATGGCAACATGGCCGAACAGGTAGTCCACATGGCAGCCAGGCTGTTGCGACGGGCCGATGATGACGATCTTGCTGGTGCTGGAAATGCCGGTACCCAAGCCATCCAGCTGGCTGCCATACGGGTCCGGGCTACCCAGTGCGCGCACCAGTAGGGCCTGTACCTGTGCCGGGTTGTCGGGTAGTTGGTCGGCACGAAAGAACAAGCCCTTGCTGGTGCCGCCACGCATCAGGGTGGCGGGTAAAGTGGTGAAATTCATGCGGGGTGAGGGTAGGTTTTTTTGGCCTGGGTGATGGCGGCCACACGGGCGGCATCTACCGCTTGGGCGATGTTTTTCTTGTCGGCGCAAGCTTGTGCCACCGCACCGGCGTCTACTGCCTGCGCGGCGGCCAGCATGGCGGCCAGATAGCCAGCCTGCGGGTAATCGCACTGCTCGAAATGCAGGCGGCCGCGAGCGTCGGCCAGGCAGGCGGCCAGCATCTGGGCAAAGCGTTCGGGGCGGCGCAGGGCATCGCAGTCGCGCAGCAAGCCCAGCACGGTGTCCGGGCGTAGCTGGAAGGCGGTATGGACCTTGGTGTGGTACAGCGCGGTGATGCGCGCCAGGTCGCGGCACTCGGCCGGTACGCGCAGCCTGTCGCACAGCGCCAGCAGCGGGGCCTCGCCACGCGGCTCGTGGCCGATATGGCGCGGCAGGATATCGGCTGGCGTGCGCGCCTTGCCCAGGTCGTGCATCAGCGCGGCAAAGCGCACCGGCAGCGGCTGGTTCTCGCTGGCGCTGTAGTCCAGCACCCGCATGACGTGGTCGCCGGTGTCGATTTCCGGGTGGTAGTCGGCGCGTTGCGGCACACCGAACAGCGCGTCTACCTCGGGCAGCAAGCGGGCCAACGCGCCACAGTCACGCAACACCAGCAGCATGCGCGACGGGGTGTCGGTCATCAGGCCCTTGGCCAGCTCTTGCCACACGCGCTCTGCCACCAGCGCGTCCACCTCGCCGTTGGCCACCATCTGTCGCATCAGGGCTTGCGTTTCTGGCGCCACGGCAAAGCCGAAGCGGGCGGCAAAGCGCGCCAGGCGCAGGATGCGTACCGGGTCCTCGGCAAAAGCCGGGCTCACATGGCGCAGCACGCCGGCTTGTACGTCGGCTACGCCGCCGTAGGGGTCGATCAGCGTGCCGTCGTCGTCCTGGGCAATGGCGTTGACGGTGAGGTCGCGGCGTATCAGGTCCTCTTCCAGCGTGACATCCGGCGCGGCATGGAAGGTAAAACCGTGGTAGCCGCGGCCAACCTTGCGCTCGGTACGCGCCAGCGCGTACTCCTCATGTGTATGCGGGTGCAGGAACACCGGAAAGTCTTTGCCTACCGGCTTGAAGCCCTGCGCCAGCATGGCTTCCGGCGTGGCGCCTACCACCACCCAGTCGCGGTCTTTTACCGGCAGGCCCAGCAGGCCGTCGCGCACGGCGCCGCCAACGATGTAGCACTTCATTCGCGGGCGGCCTTGGCGCGGTAGCGGTCCAGTGTCAGGTTGCACTCTTGCTGGCCCAGGTAGAACGGGGCCACCGCTTCCAGTGCCGCAGGGGCAAAACCCAGCAGTGCGGCCGGGAAGGGCTGGTCGCTGACGTTATCCACCCGCAGCGAGCGCACATTGTCGGCGCTTAGCAGCGCGGGGCCGGGCAGCAGGCCCAATAGCGTGGCCTGCAGCATGGCTGCCCACTCCGGCAGGCCAATAATGGTACGCGGGTGGCCGGACAGGTTGGCCGCATAGGCCACCAGCTGGCGCAGTGTGTAGATGCCGGGGCCGGCCAGATCGAGCTTGCGGCCAACGGTGGCCGGGCGCGCCAGGCTGGCGGCCACGGCGCGGGCGACGTCGTCCACCCACACCGGGGCAAAGCGGGTGTCGGCACCGCCAATCGGTAGCAATGGCGCGGTGGCGGCCAGTTTGGCAAACATGTTCAGGAAGTTATCGCCGGCGCCAAAGATCACCGACGGGCGCAGGATGGTGTAGTCCAGCCCGCTGGTCTCGATCAGGCGCTCGGCCTTGCCTTTGGTTTGCTGGTAGTCGCTGGGGGCCTGCTCGCTGGCGCCCAGTGCGCTGATGTGCACCAGGCGGCGAATGCCGGTGCTGTGGCAGGCGCTGAGGATTTTTTCGACCAGTTGCACGTGGGCGTGCTCGAATGCAGCGCGGCTGCCGTGCAGGATACCTACCATGCTGATTACGGTGTCGTGGCCGGCCAGCAGTGCGGCCAACTGTTGTGGCTCATGTACATTGCACTCGCGCAGCTCGGCTTGCGGCAGCGGGATCAGCGTGGCCTTGTGGCGCTCGCGGTTGCGGGTAGCCAGCGTGAGCGCATGGCCTGCGCGGGTGAGGTGTTCTGCGATGTGGCTGCCGACGAAACCGGCACCGCCGATAATGGCTATTCTCATGTTCCACTCCCTGGTGATGGCGGCAGGCGGGCACAAGGGGCCCGCCTGTCTTGGCTTGCTGTCGCGGCCTAGCGCGGCGGTATGGTGCCCAGGCGGGCTTTCAGTGTGGCGTTATCCTGGCGGAATGCGCCGGCATAATACACCGCGTTGGCCATGACCTTTTGCACGTAGTCGCGCGTTTCGTTAAACGGAATGCTCTCGGTGTAGATGGCACCTTCCAGCGGGCGGGCGGCTTGCCAGCCGCGTGCCCGGCCAGGCCCTGCATTATAGGCGGCGGTGGCCAGCACCGGCTGGCTCTGCAGGGTGTCCAGTACGTGGCGCAAATACCAGGTGCCCAGGCGGATATTGTCGTCGATGTCGTTGATCTCGTAGCCGGACAGGCCCATCTTGCCGGCTACCCATTTGGCTGTGGCGGGCATCAACTGCATCAGGCCGCTGGCGCCTACACCGGAGCGCGCCACGTTCAGAAAGCGGCTTTCCTGGCGCATCAGGCCATATACCCAGGCTTCGTCGATATCCAGCTGCCGTGCGTAGCTGCGCGTGGTGTCACGGTAGGGCGACAGGTAACGCAGGCTGAAATCGTGGCTTTCGCGGGTGCGCTCTGCCGCGTGGATGGCCATGTCGTACAGGCCACGCTGGCGGGCGATGTCGGCGGCGGCCAGTAATTGCAGGTCGCTGCGCTCGCGCAGGGCCCAGCGCCACACACGGCGGCCTTCTTCGCGCCATTCTGCGCGGTTGCTGCGCTCGGCCAGCTCAAACAGGGCCAGCGCCTGGGCAATGCCGGGGTCTGCGGCTACCGTGCGGCTGGTGGCATCGTCTACCACCACGCGGGTCGGCGGGGCTTCCAGCGTCACGCCCAGCTCTTCTTTGGCCAGCAGCCCGTAGTAGCTGTGCTCAAAGCTGGTTTTTACAAAGACCGGCATGGCTTCTTGCAGGCGGCCCTGGGCTTTCATGGCACGGGCACGCCAGTATTGCCAGGCGGGTTTGGCTGCCAGGGGGTCGGGCATGGCGCGCGCGATCTGCTCTACCCGCGCCCAGTCTTCCAGGCGCAGGGCGGCGCGCAGCCACCATTCCCATTGTTCATCGTTAAGCTGGGCCGGGTCGGCCTGGGCGTAGGCGCCCAGGGCGGTGGGCATGTCCAGGCGGCGCGCCGCCAACAGGCCCAGCTGGCCGTAGGCAAAGCCGCGTTGTGCGGCAGACAGCTGGCTGTTGCCGGCTAGCTGTGCCAGCGCACCGGCCAGGTCGCTCTTGCCGCGTGTGACCAGCGCCTGGGTTTGTTGTTCGGCACTGCCGGGGCGGAAGAAGCTGTCTTCCAGGTTGGCCGCCGTGGCCAGTCGGCGTGCTGTGGTGGTGAAGTTGCCGGCAATCAGCTGACGCAGCCGCGCCTGGGTCTGGGCGCTATCCAGCAGGCCGCGTGCCGCCTGGGCATCGATCAGCCGGTTGCAGCCATCGGCCAGGTTACCGGCCAGGTAGCTGCGGTCTGGCTTGATGCTTTGCTGCTTTTGCAGGGTGGCCAGGCTGACAAAGCACACGGTTTCGGCGTCGCGGGCATTGTCGGCCAGTACCGGGGCGGTTTTGAGCAGCTCGTCCCATTGGCCGCGCCGGCCCATGTCTTCCAGGAGTTCGTTAAGCGTGCGCTCCACCAGGTAGCCGCTGCGGTAGCGGTTCACAAACTGGCGGGCGGGGTTGCTGTCGCCGCTTTCCAGTGTCTTCAGGCCCAGCCAGTAGGCCGGGTAGGCATCCAGCAGGCCTTTGTCGGCCTGGTTAGCCAGGCTGGCCAGCGTGGCGGTATCGCCTTTGCGGTAGGCTTCGCGTGCGTCGAGCAGCTGGCTGTCGCCCAGCGCGTGGCTCAGTAGCGGAATCAGGGCGAAACCCAGCAGGGAGTAGCGTTTTTGCATGGTCATTTTCGCCAGAAAGCAGGGGTAAACAGAATCAGGATGGAAAAAATCTCCAGCCGGCCCAGCAGCATGGCAAAGCTGCAGACCCAGGTCTGGAAGTTATCAAGCGCGGCGTAGTTGCCTGCCGGCCCTACCTGGCCCAGGCCCGGCCCCACATTGTTGATGCAGGCCAGAATGGCGGTGAAGGCGGTCAGGAAGTCCAGACCGCTGCCGATCAGGACAAAGCTCAGCAGTACCACGCTCATGAAATACACAAAGATGAAACCCAGCACCGATAGCGCAATGCGCTCCGGGATGGTACGCCCGCCGATAACCAGTGGCAGGACTGCGCGCGGGTGCAGCAGGTTCCCCATTTCGCGGTAGCTTTGTCGGGTCAGCACCAGGGTGCGGATCATCTTGATGCCGCCGCCGCACGAACCGGAGCTGACGGTAATGCAAGACAGAAACAGCATCCATAGCGGTGCCAGCAGGGGCCATTGCGCGTAGTCCACGCTGGCGTAGCCGGTATCGGTGGCGATGGATACCAGGTTGAACGCCACGTGGCGCAGTGCGGTGCCAAAGTCGTATACCCCTTGCTGCCACAGGTAGAGGCTGGTGAGCAGCACGCTGGCCGCCAGCAAGCCCAGCACATAGCGCGCCTCGATATCGTGCCAGTAGCTGCGCAGCGATTTGCGCTGCCACGCGGTAAAGTGGGTGGCAAAGTTCAGCGCTCCCAGCAGCATGAACACAATCAGGATGCTCTCGATCAGCAGCGAGTCAAAGTAGCCCACGCTCTGGTCGTAGGTAGAAAAGCCGCCCAGCGCTACTGCGGTAAAGGCATGGCACAGTGCATCCAGCGGGGTCATGCCGGCCAGGTACAGGCACACAAAGCACACGACAGTCAGTGCACTGTACATATACCACAGGTTCTTGGCGGTCTGGCCGATGCGCGGTGCCAGCTTGGTTTCTTTCATCGGCCCCGGTATCTCGGCCTTGTACAGCTGCATGCCGCCAATGCCCAGCATGGGCAGCACCGCCACGGCCAGCACGATAATGCCCATGCCACCCAGCCAGCTCAGAAAATGCCGCCAGAAGTTCATGGCCGGTGCCAGGTGTTCCAGCCCCTGCAGCGTGGTGGCGCCGGTGGTGGTCAGCGCCGACATCGCTTCGAAAAACGCGTCGGTTACGCTCAGATTGGGCAGGTACAGCCACAGCGGCACGGCTGACATGGCGGTAAAACCCAGCCACAGCAGGGTGACCAGAATGAAGCCGTCACGCGGTTTGAGCTCGCGCTCGAAGCGGCGCGTGGCCAGCCAGCTACTGCTGCCTATCAGCAGCCCCGCGGCGGCAGAGTGCAGGAAATGGCGCCAGGTGCCGTCCTCGAAATACCAGGACACGGCACAGGGCACCAGGAACATCACTGCCGATAGCAGGATGAGCTTGGACAGCACATGGATGATGGGCAGCAGCTTGTTCATGCCGGCGCTTCGTACAGCTCGATCGGCAGGCCGTCCGGGTCGGCCAGGAAAGTAAAGCGGCGGTCGGTGTACTCGTCCACCCGTACCGGCTCGCAGGCCACACCCAGGCTAGCCAGGCGGGCGATGTCGGCGTCCAGGTTGGTGGTGGCCAGCGCCAGGTGGCGCAGGCCACACGCCTCGGGGCGGGAGGGGCGCGCTGGCGGGTTGGGGAAGCTGAACAGCTCGATCTCGCAGCCATCCGGCAGCGCCAGGTTCAGCTTCCACGAGTCGCGCTCGGCACGGTAGTGCTCGGACACCAGGGTAAAGCCCAGGGTATGCAGATAGAAGTCGCGCGAGCGCGCATAGTTGGCCGCAATAATGGCCACGTGGTGAATGCCGCGTATGGACATGGCTAGAAGAACCCCAGTTTTACTTGTGTCAGTTTTTCGATTTGTTTTACGCGGTGGCGGCCGTGCACAAAGATGATCAGGTGGTCTTCGGCCTGCAGTACGGTATCGTGGTGCGCCATCAGCACCTGGCCGTCGCGCAGGAGGGCGCAGATATTGCAGCCACGCGGCAGGTCCAGTGCCTCGATGCGGCGGCCAACCATGCGCGAGTTGTGGCTGTCGCCGTGGATGATCACTTCCAGCACTTCGGCACGGCCACGGCGTACCGGGTGCGCCGCCACCACGTCGCCACGGCGCAGGTGTGCCAGGATGGAGCCGATGGTGGACAGGTAGGGCGAGATGACGATATAGATGCGGTTGACTTCCAGCAGGTCGACATAGCTGGCGCGGTTTACCAGTGCCATCACGCGGCGGGCGCCCATGCGCTTGGCCAGCAGCGTGGACATCAGGTTGTCTTCGTCGTCGTTGGTCAGCGCGCAGAAAGCGTCCATCTCGTCGATGTTTTCTTCTTCCAGCAGCGCCTCGTCGGTGGCCTCGCCGTGCAGCACCAGCGCATGCGGCAGGTTTTCGGCCAACCAGCGCGCCCGTTCGGCGCGGTATTCGATGATCTTCACTTCGTAGTTGTCGGCCAGCAGCCCGGCCAGGCGGTAGCCGATATTGCCGCCACCGGCAATCATCACCCGTTTGACGGCTTTTTCAGTGGGCCGCAGCTCGGCCAGCATGGTGGGGATGTCGGCGCGCGCGGCCACAAAAAACACCTCGTCACCCTCCTGGATCACTGTGCCGCCATCCGGCTGCACCAGGCGGTCGTCGCGATAGATGGCGCAAATGCGGCAGTCGGTGTCCGGCATGTCTTCGCGCAGTTGGCGCAGCGGTTTGCCCAGCAGCTTGCCGCCTTGCTGTGCGCGCGAGACCACCAGCTGGGCGCGGCCTTCGGCAAAGTCGATCACCTGCAGCGCGCGCGGGTATTGCAGCAGGCGTTTCAGGTTTTGGGTAACGATCTGCTCCGGGCAGATGGCGTGCTCTACACCAAACTGCTCCAGCACCGGCAGGTCGCCGTCTACGTAGTCGGTAGCGCGAATGCGGGCAATGCGGGTGGGGATGTTGAAATGGCGCTGCGCCAGCGCACAGGCCAGCAGGTTGGTTTCGTCGCTACGCGTCAGCGCCAGCAGCATTTCGGCCTCGTCGGCACCGGCTTGGCGCAGTACGCCAGGCAGGGCGGCGTTGCCGGTAATGGTGCGGATATCCAGCCGTGCTTGCAGCACCTTAAGCAGGTTCGGGTCTTGGTCTACCACGGTGATGTCGTTACCTTCATCTACCAGGTTTTCGGCGACGCTGGCGCCCACCTGGCCGCAGCCCAGGATCAGTATTTTCATGTGCAAGGATAGGCTGGCGGGCAGCCGGAATCGGGGTGTCGGCTATTTTACGCTGTATCAAGCGTGCATATCGAGCCTGGCGGGCGGCTTTTGCCATGGGCAAAAGGTACAAAGACAGGCCAGGGCAGGTGCTGGCCGCTAAGTCAATGATTCAAAAGGCCCGGCGAGCAGCAGGCGTATCAGGGGTGGGCGGCTTGCCCAAAATGGTGAACCGGCACCAGTGCACAGGCATATTGGGCGTGAACTGCATGGCATAATGCTGTGTTGCCGTGGTTGGGCGCATCTGTTTGCCAAGGCTGTGTGGAAAAGGCCCGGATTATGCTAGTGCTTGTGCTTTTTTGCCTGTTTTTTGTTTGCCTGGGTTTGCTGCTCACCGTGTTCTGGCAGCGGCGGCGCATGCGGCACATGCAGTTGGCCGCAGCCAGCCAGCGCCAGGCGCTACAGGATTTTCTGGCGGTGGCCAGTGACTGGTTCTGGGAGTTGGATGCCGATGGCCACATTGTGCGCTGCTCTGCCGCGCTGCAGCCTTTGCTGGGGGGGGCCCCGGCGTCGTTGTATGGGCTGCACTGGACGACCCTGCAGGCAGTGCAGGGCTCGCCCGACAGCAGCCAGCGCCTGGTAGCGCTGTTTGCCGCCGGGCAGCCGTTTCGCCAGCAGGTATTTTTGCTGCAATGCCCCGACGGCGCGCAGCGCCATATCTCGCTTAGTGCTACACCTTGGCACGATGCCGCCGGCCGACTGGGTGGCTACCGTGGTACCGGGCGGGATGTATCGGACAGCCAGCAGCTGGCGGCGGCGCTGCGCCAAGGGCAGGCGGATAGCGTGCAGGTGGCGGTGGGGCAGACGCTGGCCGAGCAGGCACTGGCGCTGATCGACGCCAAGCTGGCGGCCGAGCACGCTTGCCAGGCCAAAAACCGCTTGTTGGCCAATGTGTCGCACGAGCTGCTTACCCCGCTGCACGGCATGCTGAATTTTGCCGAGATCGCCAGGCTAAAGCTGGCGCGCGGTGATACGCAGCGTGTAGCCGCCCATTTGGCAGCCATTGGCGAGAGCGGGCAGCGCCTGGCCTACCAGCTGAATGGCTTGATCGACTTGGCGGCGCTGGATGCGGGGCGGCGGCCATTTCACTGGCAAAGCCTGAATATGCGCCAGCTGGTAGAGGACTGCGTGGCGCAGCATGAGCTGGTGTTGCAACAGCATGGCCTGCGGGTGCGCATCAGCAGCCACCCCTTGCCGCGCCTGGTGGCAGACCACGGCAGCCTGCTGCAGCTGCTGGGGCAGCTGTTGCGTAACGCCATCCGCTTTTCGCCATCGGGCGGCGTAATCGATATCCAGATCGACCGGCTGGAAAGCTGCCTGCAGCTGCGGATGCAAGACCAGGGCCCCGGTGTGCCGGCTGGCGAGGCACAGCGGATATTCGAGGCGTTCGAGATGGGCCGCCAGGGCGAGGATAGCGGCCACGCGGGGCTGGGCCTGGCGATTTGCCAGCGTATTGCCGTGGCGCACGGCGGCCAGATCGGCCTGCAGTCGGGCGGGCAGGGTGCCTGCTTTGTCTTGCAGCTACCCTTTGTTGCTGGCCAGCCCATGGCCGCGCTACCCGCTGCCGGGCCAGCCGCCGGCCAACAGGTGGCGGGCTAGTTGGTCAGTCCGGCTGCTTCGGCTTGTCTTGCGGGCTGTCGTCATCGTCCATCAGGATGCGGTGGGCCGGGCCTTCCAGGTCGTCAAACTGGCCGGAACGGGTAGACCACCAGAACAGCAGGCCGATAAAGAACACCAGCACGATGCTCATGGGGATCAACAGGTACAGGCTTTCCATTACTTACTCCGTTTGGTCAGGCGCAGGGCATTGCTCACTACCAGCAGCGAGCTGAGCGCCATGCCCAGGCTGGCGAGCCAGGGCGTTACCCAGCCGGCCATGGCCAGCGGCAGAGCCACCAGATTGTACAACGCGGCCCAGGCCAGGTTCTGGCGGATGATGTGCATGCTGCGCGCCGCCAGTGCCAGCGCTTGGGGCAGGCGGCCCAGCTCGTCGCCCATCAGTACCATGTCGCCACTGGCGCGGGCTACATCGGTACCGCCGCCCATGGCTAGCGATACGTCGGCGCGGGCCAGGACCGGCGCGTCGTTTACCCCATCCCCCACCATCAGCACGCGAGCGCCGCTTTGCTGCAGGCTGCCCACGTAAGCCAGCTTGTCTTCCGGCGTGGCAGCAGCGCGGCTGTGGGCGATGTGCAGCTGGCTGGCCAGGCTGGCGACGGCTGTTTCTGCATCGCCAGACAGCAAATGTACGCGCAAGCCGCGTGCCTGCAGTGCGCCAATCAGTGCCGCGCTGTCGTCGCGCACCTGGTCGCCTATGGCAAACACCGCGGCCACGCCGCGTGCATCGCCCAGCGCAATGAGGGTGGCGCTGGCCGGCAGGTCGTCCGGCAGGGCCACGCTACCGCCCAGTTCTGTCACGAAGGCCGGGCGGCCCAGGCGCCAGCGTTGGCCGGCGATGTCAGCCTCCACGCCCTGACCGGGGTAGTTGCTGCGTTGGCCGCAAGCGGGTAGTGCAGTGCCTTCCGCGGCCTGTAGCAGGGCGCGGGCGATAGGGTGCTCGGAGCCTTGCTCCAGCGCGGCGGCAATGGCCAGCGCCTGTTCTGCATCCGGATGGCTGAAGCGGTGGCTGGCCAGCAACTGCATGCGGCCGTGGGTGAGGGTGCCGGTTTTGTCGAATACCACATCGCTGATGCGCGCCAGCGTTTCCAGCGCGTGGCCACGGGTGGTGAGAATACCCAGCTGCGCCATGTGGCCGGTGGCAGCGGTGAGGGCAGCCGGGGTGGCCAGCGACAGCGCGCACGGGCATGACACCACCAGCACGGCCACCGTTACCCATAGCGCGTGCTCCTGGCTACCCACCAGGCTCCAGCCGATATAGGTGGCGGCTGCGGCCAACAGCAGTATGGTGACAAACCACACGGCGTAGCGGTCTGCCAGCTCGGCCAGGCGCGGTTTTTCCGCCAGCGCCTGGTCCATCAGCCGCACGATGCCGGCCAGGCGGGTGTCGCTGCCGGTGCGGCTCAGGCGCAGCAGCAGCGGGCTGGCCTGGTTCACGCTACCGGCAATCACGCTGTCGCCCGCCTGTTTGGCAATCGGCGTGCTTTCGCCGGTTAGCAGGGCTTCGTCCACGCTGCTCGCGCCTTCCAGAATGTCGCCGTCGCAGGGGATGGTTTCGCCCGGTTTTACCAAGACCACGTCGCCCACGGCCAGCTGGCTGACGGCCACTTCCTGCTGGGCCTGATCTTGCGGCCAACCTGGCACGGCGTGGGCAAAGGCGGGAATCAGTTTCACCAGTTTTTCGGTGGCCTCGCCGGTTTTGCGCCGCGCCATGCTTTCCAGGTAGCGCCCGCCCAGCAGCAGGAAGATGAACATCGACACCGAATCAAAATACACACCGTGTTCTACCTTGTTCAGCAGCGCCCACAGGCTGGCGAAGAAGGCGGTAAGGATGCCGATGGTTACCGGCGTATCCATGCCGACGCGGCCGCGCTTCAGGTCGCGCCAGGTGCCGCGGTAAAACGGTATCGCCGAGTACAGCACCACCGGCAGCGTGAGCACAAAGCTGGACCAGTGCAGCATCCACAGCCACTGGCTTTCGATCTCGCCATCCGGTGCCATGTACACCGGGTAGGCGTACATCATCACCTGCATCATGGACAGGCCGGCCACCCACAGGCGGTTCAGCGCGGTTTTGCGCTCTTGCTGGTGCAGTGCTTCCTGGCGCGAGGCATCGTAGGGGTGGGCGCGGTAGCCAATGGCGCTGATGGCTTCCAGAATCTGGCTAAGCCGCAGCTGGCGGGTATCCCAGCGCACGCGGGCGCGGTGGGTGGCGTAGTTGATGTCTACCGACAGCACGCCTGGCAGCTGGCGCACGTGGTGTTCGTTCAGCCACACGCAGGCCGCGCAGGTAATGCCTTCCAGCATCAGCGAGGCTTCGCGTATGTGCTCGTCTTCTACATGCACAAAGCTGTGCTGCAGCGCCTCGTTATCGTACAGCTGCATCTGCTGCAGCAGCTCGGCCGGTACCGGCTCGGCCTGGCGCTGCTCGGCGGTGCGGTGCTCGTAGTAGTCGGCCAGGCCGCTGTCGATAATGGTCTGCGCTACCGCCTGGCAGCCGGCGCAGCAGGCTTGTTCGGTGCGTTCGCGATAGCGGATAGGAAAAGCCTGCCCGTCGGGGATGGGCAGGCTGCAGTGAAAGCAGGTCGGGTTCATGGCGTGCTATTGTAGTGCAAGAGATGCTACTTGTTTTGCCGAGGGTCAATCATGTCCATGCTGCACGTTACACAAGCCGCCCCGGGCGGCGCCGAGACACTGGAAATCGCCTTTGCCGAAAAGCCGCAGCCGGCGCCCGGCCAGCTGCGCGTGCGCGTGCTGGCGGCGGGTATCAACCGTGCCGATATCGTGCAGCGCCAGGGTCACTACCCGCCGCCCAAGGGCGCATCGCCGGTGCTGGGGCTGGAAATCGCCGGCATTGTGGATGCGGTGAACGGGCCGTCGCGCTTTCAGGAAGGCGATGCGGTATTTGGCCTGGTAGCCGGTGGCGCTTATGCCGAGTACGCGCTGCTCGATAGCAGTGCCGCACTGCCCAAGCCCGACCTGATGAGCTGGGCCGAGGCCGCCAGCCTGCCCGAGGCGTGGATGACGGCGTGGTTCAACCTGGTCGACATCGCCGCCGTCCAGCCGGGCGAAACGGTGCTGATTCACGCCGGTGCCAGCGGGGTGGGCGCGGCTGCCATCCAGCTGGCCAGCCTGCTGGGCGCCCGCGTGGTAGCCAGCGCCAGTAGTGAAGAAAAACGCCAGTTTTGCCGCAGCCTGGGTGCGGACGAAGTGATCGACAGCCGTCAGCCCGGCTTTGCGGCCAACCTTAAGGCGCAGGGCGGGGTGGACGTGGTGCTGGACCCGGTGGGCGCCGCGCTGTTTGACGATAATATCGCGGTGCTCAAGCCGGATGGCCGCCTGGTGGTGATCGGCATCATGGGCGGCAGCAGCGCCACGCTGAACCTGGGCCTGCTGCTGGTCAAGCGGCTGCGCCTGCTGGGCTCTACTCTGCGCAGCCAGCCGGAGGCGGTGAAGGCAAGGTTGGCCGCAGCGCTGGAGGCCGAGGTGCTGCCCGCACTGGCCGACGGTCGCGCCCGTATCACACTGGATAGCGTCTACCCGCTGGCCGCCGTGGCCGACGCGCACCGCTACGTAGAAGACAACCGTAACCTGGGCAAGGTGGTGCTGAGCCTGCAGCCTGTCATCATGCCGTAATCGTGTTTCGATAATCTGGCGTCAACAGCAAATCGCTTCTGCTGGATGGACCTGGATGGGATGCGGGGGTTGCCTTTGGACAGGCAACCCCTCTTTTTTTGCCCGTCATCCACGCCGGTAGCCTGTGCTAGACTGCGCGCTTGCCAGCGGGGCGCTAGCCGCCCCGCCCAACGAACACGAAAGCCCCACGCATGACTACCGGCAACGAGCCCTGGCGCCACGCCAAAAACCTGCAGCAAACCCTGGACACCCTGCTGGCCGAGGTCATCACCGCCAGCGGCCTGTGCCGCAAGATCGCCGAGCAGCTGCATTCGCAGCAGCAACAGCAGGGCGAACGCAGCGCGCTGTCCAGCAGCTTTGGTCTGCTGGTGCGCAACAAGAAAAAGAAAGAGTTTATCGGCGGCTGGCTCAATTACCAGATCAGCCTGTCCGGCGACGGCCTGCCGCAGCGTGCAGATGGCCAGCCGTGCGCGCCGGTGCTGCACGTGGCGCACTGGGGCTGCGAGTTTGCCTTTGAATACGATGCCTACGTGGGCTTCCCCGCCACCCAGTGGCAGCCGTGGCAGCAGCAGGGCGATAGCCTGCTGTGGTGGGACGAAAGCGATAGCACATTCGGGCCGGAATGGACCTACACGCTGGACCTGGCGGCCTTGAACAGCGAAGACGCACTGCGCGCCGCCGTGGTGGCCCCCGCGCTGGCGCTACTGGCCGGCAAGCCGGTAGCCGAGGCGCTGCCCGCCACGACACCCGGCCTGCTGCGCTACCACAGCGTGGCGGACGCCAGCGGCGACACCGACCTGCGCGTGCTCTGAACGCCAGTTGACCAAGTAATACGCGATGCGGCCAACCTTGCCAGCCAGGGTTGGCCGCAGTGCTTTTGGCGCGGCCAAAAAGCACAACACCCGGCGCGAGGCCGGGTGTTGTGTCGTGCTGTCAGCGCAGTCGGTAGTGCTTAGATCCAGCTGATCAGCGTGTGGTTTTTCTTGCCGCGTTTCAGCAGGCTGTACTGGCCAAACAGGCGGTCGCCATCGGTTACCTGGTAGTCCAGCGCCTCGATCTTGTTGCCGTTAATGCTTACCGCGCCGCTCTGGATAAACGTACGCGCTTCGGACTTGGACTTGGCCAGGCCACCGGCCACCAGCGCGTCGATCAGGCCGGCTTGTGCCAACTCGATCTGCACGCTGGGCATGCCGTCCTGCGCCAGCTGCGCCAGGTCGGAGGCGGTCAGGTCGGTAACGCTACCGCTAAACAGGCTGGCGCTGATGCGCTGTGCTGCATCGACCGCGGCCTGGCCGTGTACCAGCGCGGTGGCTTGCTCGGCCAGGATGCGCTGCGCTTGCGGCTTGGTGCCGCTGGCTTTGTCCTGTTCTTCGATGGCGTTGATCTCGTCGATGGACAGGAAGGTAAAGTAGCGCAGGAACTTGTACACGTCGGCATCGGCGGTGTTCAGCCAGAATTGGTAGAAGGCATACGGGCTGGTCTTGCTGGCGTCCAGCCACACCGCGCCGCCTTCGGTCTTGCCGAACTTGGTGCCGTCGGCTTTGGTCACCAGCGGCAGGGTCAGGCCGTACACCTGCTTCTGGTGGATACGGCGGGTCAGGTCGGTGCCGGCGGTGATATTGCCCCACTGGTCGGAGCCGCCGATTTGCAGCTGGCAGCCGTGGCGGCGGTACAGCTCGGCAAAGTCGTAGCCTTGCAGCAGGCTGTAGCTGAATTCGGTGTAGCTGATGCCCTGGTCTTCGCGGTTGATGCGCTGCTGCACCGACTCTTTCTTGATCATCTGGTTTACAGAGAAATGCTTGCCGATATCGCGCAGGAACTCCAGTGCGCCCATGCCGCCAAACCAGTCGTAGTTGTTGGCCATGATGGCGGCGTTGTCGCCGTCAAAGCTCAGGAAAGGCGAGACCTGGCCGCGGATTTTTTCTACCCAGCTGGCAATCACGTCCGGGGTGTTCAGCTTGCGCTCGGTGGCCTTGAAGCTGGGGTCGCCGATCATGCCGGTAGCGCCGCCCACCAGTGCGATAGGCTTGTGGCCGGCCTGCTGGAAGCGCTTCAGCACCAGCACCGGTACCAGGTGGCCCAGGTGCAGGCTGTCGGCGGTAGGGTCAAAGCCGCAATACAGGGTCACGCTTTCCTTGGCCAGCAGTTCTTCGAGGGCAGCCGCATCGGTTTGTTGTGCAATCAGACCGCGTGCTTGCAGATCCTGGATAAGGGAGGCTTGGGACATCTGTATTGTTCTCCTGAAAGGGTCGGGGCGCAGGCCCCACAGCAAAACAGCAAGTTTACCCGATTTTGCCGTTTTGCTGCGCTGGCACAATGGTGGCTAACATTTGTTAAGGAATGCTTCAGCACTTGTTACCGCAGCAGGGTTAAAATCGATCCGGCATGAGGACAGTCGGCAGCCAGCCGGCGTTACAGGGAGAGGGTAAATGAGCAATAAAGTAAAAGTATGGGACGTGCCGACGCGTCTGTTTCACTGGACACTGCTGGCCATGTTTGCGGGTATGTGGCTATCGGCCGAAAACGGCCAGCTGCAAATCCACACCAAGCTGGGCGTGGCCATGCTGGTACTGGTGGTGTTTCGGGTGTTGTGGGGTTTTGTGGGTAGCCAGACTGCGCGCTTCAGCGACTTTTTCAAACCCTGTCAGGTAAAAGCCTACCTGCGCGGCGAAGTCAGCGAAAACCAGCAGCCCGGCCACAACCCGCTGGGCGGCCTGATGGTGCTGGCGCTGCTGGGCGCGCTGCTGGTGCAGCTGGGCCTGGGCCTGTTTTCGGCCGACGTGGATAGCTACACCTTCGACGGCCCGCTGGCCACACTCATCGACAGTAGCCTGGCCGAGCAGATCACCGAGTGGCACGAGCTGTGGTTCAACGTGCTGCTAGGGCTGGTAGGCGTACACGTACTGGCCATAGTGGCTTACCGCAAGCTGAAAAACACCAACCTGGTACCGCCCATGATTACCGGTCACAAAACGCTGGCAGGCGAGGTCAAACCGCTGCGCTTTGCCCCAGGCTGGCTGGCGGTGGTGGTGCTGGCAGTGGCCGCCGTGCTGGTTGTCGGTGGCCTGTCGCTGGTGTAACAGCGTCCGCCGAAACACAAAAGGCACGCCGCGGCGTGCCTTTTGTTTTGCCTGCCAGGTAGTGGGCGTGTTACGTGGCGATAGCCAAGGTTGGCCGCACGGTGGCAGGTGGCGGGGGCTGGCGGCATTTTTTGCCGTGAATGCAAGCGTAATCCGCCCGCAAATGGCTTTAACTGTAATCAATTTAGTACATGGCTATTTCGTACCATAATGCAGGCAGAACCCAAGGAGACAACACCATGACCCGTCGTACCAAAATCGTCGCCACCCTCGGCCCTGCTTCCAGTGACCCGCAAACCCTGGAACGCCTGCTGCAGGCCGGGGTAAACGTGGTGCGCCTCAACTTTTCGCACGGCACCGCGCAAGACCACATCGACCGCGCCGCGCTGGTGCGCAGCACGGCAGACAAGCTGGGCATACCGGTGGCCATCATGGTGGACTTGCAAGGGCCCAAGATCCGTGTGGGCAAGTTTGCCAATGGCAAGACCACCCTCACCAATGGCCAGGCCTTTATCCTGGACGCCGAATGCCAGCTGGGCGACGACGCCCGCGTAGGCCTGGACTACAAAGAGCTGCCGGGCGATGTAGAGCCGGGCGCCGTACTGCTGCTGGATGATGGCCGTATCGTGCTGGTGGTAGAAAAAGTACTGGGTAGCCAGATTCACACCAAGGTCAAAGTGGGCGGTGTGCTGTCCAACAACAAAGGCATCAACCGCCAGGGCGGCGGCCTGTCTGCCCCGGCGCTCACTGCCAAAGATATCGATGACATCAAGGTAGCCGCGCAGCTGGAAGCCGACTATGTCGCGGTATCCTTCCCCAAAAACAGCGCCGACCTGTACATGGCGCGCACGCTGATCAACGCCGCCGGCTGTCAGGCGCGCATCATCGCCAAGATCGAGCGCTGTGAAGCCATCACCAACCTGGACGACCTGATCAACTCCGCTGACGGCATCATGGTGGCGCGTGGCGACCTGGCCGTAGAAGTGGGCGACGCCGCCGTGCCAGCGCTGCAAAAGCGCATGATCCGTGCCGCGCGCGAGCGTAACAAGCTCACCATCACCGCCACGCAGATGATGGAATCCATGATCAGCAGCCCGGTGCCCACCCGCGCCGAGGTGTCCGACGTGGCCAACGCCGTGCTGGACGGCACCGACGCAGTGATGCTGTCCGCTGAAACCGCCGCCGGCCAGTTCCCGGTAGAAACAGTCGAGTCCATGTCGCGCGTGTGCATGGAAGCCGAAAACTCCAGCGACTACCAGCTGGAGCGCACCTTCCTCAACCGCGAATTCAGCCGCGTAGACCAATCCATCGCCATGGCCGCGCTGTTTACCGCCAACCACCTGCCTGTGCGTGCGCTGGTGTCGCTCACCCAGACCGGTTCCACCGCGCTGTGGATCAGCCGCGTGAACTGCGGCGTGCCCATCTACGCGCTCACACCCGAAGTCAGCACCTACCGCCGCCTGGCCATGTACCGCGACGTATTCCCCATGATGCTGCCCGCCGCCACCGACCAGAAAAAACTGCTAGCCGCCGCCGAGCGCAAGCTGCTGGAACGCGGCCGGGTCGTGCAGGGCGACGTGCTGGTGGTGACCATCGGCGACACCGTGGGCATGATGGGCCACACCAATACCATGAAGATCATCAAAGCGGGCGAAGCACGCTAATTGATCCCTTGAGGCTCACTTTGTAAACACTGCGGCCAACCTGTAACAGGTTGGCCGCAGTGTTTTCAGCTACGCGCGGCTGGCGATTGCGGGGTGGTAGAGAGCATTAAATCCGGTGCTGGGGGAGTGCTTCGGGCACCGGCAGGGCGTATGGCAAGGGTGGGTGGTACGCTGGTGATGTTTGGTCAGGAGGCTAAAGTGATTGGCGGCTTGTTACGTAAGATGGTGCGCGCAATGTGGGCCAATGCCTGTGCAAAGTTCCGGGGGCAAGTGACAAAAGCGACGCAAAATTGTGCCAAAAATGGCGCAACGCTACAGACATAAGAAAAAACCCCGAAAGCCTTTAGCTATCGGGGTTTTGTCGTTACATGTCTTCCGGTGACATGAGAATTTGGTGGGGCGGCGTCTACAAAATAGTCAATCTATTTGCTTGATTTTAATGTAGATAGTCGGTTAGGAAAAATTCAAATACCAACATATGTACCAACATTAAATTAACGCTGGCAGACTTGGGCAAGTTTATGTCGGCCTCATGCTGCTACTTCCCCAAACAAAGGTACCGCATGCAAGCGGTTGCGAATGAGTAGTCGCTGTGCAGTAGGAGGACCCACTGCCTCTTCGGCAACATATTGGAAAATCGGCAGAAATACCCCGGTGAGCCGTACGCCGGTATCAGACCGCATCTCCGAATAGTGCCGACTCAAGATACTCATGCTGCTTTTGCCAGTGTGGCATGTGGCGTGAAACCTGGGCCCAGAACGCTTTGGTATGGTTTTTCTCCAGCGTATGGCACAGCTCATGCACGATGATGTAGTCCTGCACACTGCCGGGCAGCTCCATTACCCGCGGGTGAAATTCCAGCACGTTATAGGCATCACAGCTGGCCCAGCGGCTCTGGAAAAACCGTATACGAACACCATGGGCCTTTAGCCCCGTCTCCCGCTCCCAGTGGCGCACCCGTGGCAGCAGCTTTTCCTGCGCACGGTCGCGGTAAAAGCTTTCCAGCACAGGCATAAGCCGCTCCGGCGGAATGCTGGGGCCTTCCGGGTTTTCAATGATGAAGCGCGATGCCGTAAAGCGCAGTCTGGGCATGGCAAGCTCCTGCGTATGCCGTACCTCGGTAAAGTAACTGCGGCCGCAATAGCGCAGCCGGCTACCGGTGACGATAGCTTCCACAACCTGGGGCTGATTAACCAGAGCCAGCTTCTCGCGTATCCATCTGGCGCGGCGGCGTACCAGTGCTTCTTGTTCTTGCTCGCTGACCAGCGGCCCGCGCAGCAGTACCGGCCTTCCGCGTTCAACCGTCACATAGTGCCGTTTGAGCTGGCTGTCGGGCTGGAACTGCCACTCGATTGTGGTCTGGCCATACTGCAGCTGTGGCATGGGTCAGTTCTTCAGCAAGATGGACAAGATATGACCGGCATGGTCGCGGGCAACCGAGCGTTGCCAGCCTGCCAGCGGTATCAGCAAGCTACCGATGCGCTTTTTCATTTCCGGGTGCACGTCGGGCATCTGCTTCCAGTTGCCCGATGCCATCGTATGGCCCAGCTCGGCATCCTCGAATAGCTTGGTCGTGACCACGCGAGCAGTTTCGGCGGCTAGATGGGTTTCCAGATAGTGAAATACCGCAGAGTGCGCCGGGTTGCTAAAGCCTGTGTTGTCCTTGTCCAGAATGCGTTGGCCGAACAGGTCGAGCTGTTCCAGAAACTGTGCCTGGGTGATGCGGCCAGCCTTTTCTTCGGCCAGCAGCTTTTCCAGCTCTTCCGCCAGCTTATCGAAGAAAGCCGGGTCTTTGTCACGGCCGGTGGCGATAGTGTGCTTTAGCTGGTTTTTCATCACCAGCGCCTGGCTACCCGGGCTGGCCA
>JAIXTB010000021.1 GCA_027484385.1 Neisseriaceae bacterium
CTGTAGCACGTTGTGCCTGGCGCTTGTTCAAAGGCTGCGCATGGCTGCGGCGGGCCTCCGTTGGCGTATCGCGGTGTTGGCGCGCCAAGTCCGTGAATAGGCACGGCCGATAGTGTCCACCTGGCTACTGGCCTTGCGGCAGGCCAGCGCCGTGGCTCACAGACCGGGTTCGGGTGCCTACAGCCAGCGCCCGGGGTTCATGATGTTGTGCGGGTCCAGCAGCTGTTTGACGCCGCGCATGATGGCCAGCGCGGCCGGGTCTTTGTAGCGTGTCAGCCAGTGTGCTTTCAGCTGGCCGATGCCGTGCTCTGCGGCCAGCGTGCCGCGGTAGCGGTACACGTGGTCGTAAACAATGGCATTCACCGCGTCTTCGTCGGCAAACAGCTCGGCGTTGCCAGGGCGGGTGTCGCTGATGTTGTAGTGCAGGTTGCCGTCGCCGGCGTGGCCGAAGGCGACGATGCGCACGCCGGGGAAGGCGGCGTCCAGCGCTGCGCCGCAGCTGGCCAGAAACGCCGGGATGGCCGAGCTGGGTACGCCGATATCGTGCTTGATACTGGGGCCTTCGCGCTTTTGCATGTCGGAGATATCCTCGCGCAGCTGCCACAGCCGCGCCCGCTCCGCCTCGCTTTGCGCCAGCACGCCGTCGCTGAATGCCTGGCCGGCCAGCCATTGTTCGAAGCTGGCTTGCAGCGCGGCCGGCTCGCCGCCGTCAGACAGCTCTACCAGCACCACCCAGGGTGCAAAAAACGGTACGCAGCCGGGTTTGTGCTTGTCCGAGATGCGCAGGCACAGGTCCGACATCATTTCAAACGTGGTCAGGCGGTCGCCAAAGCGCGCTTGCAGGGCATTCAGGGTGTCGATGGCCGCGTCGGCGCTGTCTACGGCCAACAGGGCGGTGCTGTAGGCGGTGGGCAGGGCAAACAGTTTGAGCGTGGCGCCGGTAATCAGCCCCAGCTGGCCTTCGGCACCGATGAACAGCTGCTTCACGTCCAGGCCGGTGGTGTCTTTGCGCAGCGCCGATAGTGCATCCAGCAGCGTGCCGTCCGGCAATACCACCTCCAGCCCCAGCGTCAGCTCGCGCATGGTGCCGTAGCGCAGCACGGCCAGGCCGCCGGCGTTGGTGGACAGGTTGCCGCCTATCTGGCAGCTGCCCTCGCTAGCCAGTGACAGCGGAAACAGCCGCCCCACGCTGGCGGCGGCCTGCTGTACCTGCGCCAGCGTGCAGCCAGCATCCACGGTGATGGACAGGTTGGCCGCATCGATGCTGCGCACGCGCTGCATGCGGCGCAGGCCGATGATGAGCTGGCGGCCGCTGGTGTCCGGTGTGGCAGCACCGCAGGTCGAGGTATTGCCGCCCTGCGGCACGATGGCGATGCCCTCGGCCGCGCACAGCGCCACCAGTGCGGCCACTTCTTCGCGGCTGGCCGGCAGGGCCATGGCCAGTGGCAGGCCGGTGTAGCGGCCACGCATGTCGGTAACAGCCGGTGCCAGCTCGTGCGGGGTAGTCAGCAGGTTGGCCGCACCCACAATGGCGGCTAGTCGGGCGTGCAGTTCAGTCATCTCGGGGCTCCGCAGCGTGTTCTGGCTGCGCCTCTACATAGGCATCGCAGCCGTGGCCGATGGCCAGGTAGCGCCGTGCCAGGCGGTGGAATAGCGGTTCGGCAGCAGCAGGCAGCCAGCGCAAGTAATGCCGCGGGGCCAACAGCAGGCCGCAGCCGTAGCGCGTCGTGGCGGCCTGCCATTGCAGCGCCGGGCAGGGGCCGTGGCGGTGGTTTAGCAGCAGGCGCGACAGCGGGCAGGGCGCGGCGGCGCAGCACACGCCACAGCCGTTACACGGTGTACCCGGCATGGGTTTGACCGGTGCTTCGTGCTGTAGCCAGATGCGCTGTGGCTGCGCCATGGCGGGGTTTACTCGTCGATATCCGGTGCCATCAGCGTGGCCGGGTGTTCCCAGCCCGGCTGCGCGGCGATGCGCGCCAGCCAGGCGGCCACGTGCGGCCAGGCGTCCAGCGTCAGGCCGGCTTCGTCGATCAGCCACAGGTAGGCGCTGGCGGACAGGTCGGCAATGGTGAGGCCGCTGGGCAGCAGGTAAGCGTGCTGGGCCAGGTGGGCGTTCAGTACGTCCAGGTCACGGCGGGTACGGGCTTCTAGCCAGGCGTCGGCGCCCGCATCCAGCGGGGCAAATTTGCGCGCGTAGCGCAGGTTGGGCAGCGAGAAACCGATGCGGTTGGCCTCCCAGCTCAGCCATTCGCGTATGCCCTGGCGCTCGCCGGGCTGGCCGGCCAGCACGCCTTCGCTTTCGGCCAGCCATTGCAGGATGGCGTTGGACTGCACCATGGGCTCGCCATCTACCACCAGCGCCGGTACTTCGTCCCAGCGGCTGGCGGCGCGGAAATCGGCCTCGCGCTCTTCGCGTGGCAGGCTGAGCGATACGTGGCGGTATTCGTGCGATACATCGCCCAGTACCAGGGCCAGGCGCACTTTGTAGCTGTGGCCGGAAAGACGGTTGCCGAACAGGGTGATCTTGCTCATGTGGGGTTCCTGTGCCTGCTTGGGCGTATGCATAAAAGCACGATGATACGCGCAAGGCGCGGGCGGTGGCAGCCCTACAGCCAGCCGGCAGGCAGGCGCTGCGCCAGCCATAGCAGGATTTCTGCCCCGGCCCACCACAATAGCCCCACGTAGAGCCAGGCCAGCACGGTAGCCACGTAGCCCGCCAGCAGCAGGCCGCCGTCGCGCACGCGCAGGCCCCAGGCCAGCAGGGCGATGGCGGCGGCGGGCACCACGTTATCAAACGACACCAGCGGCATCGGCGTCATCATCGATGCCCCGGCCAGCGCCAGCATGCCGCCGTTCAGCCAGCGCCAGCGCGGGCCGCTCAGCGCCAGCAGGCGTGGCTGGCTGATGCGCCCCAGCAGGCCGGCCAGGCGGTGCAGTACGCGGTGTAGCGGGCCGTGCAGGGCGTGGGGCACATGGCGGCGGCCTAGCCAGGCGGGCAGCGGAAACGGGCGTGCCAGCCCAACAGACAGCGCCACCAGCAGGCAAAACGCGCCCACGGTAGTGGCCATGCCGGGGATGGCCACCGGTAGCAGCAGCGGTGCGGCCAACAGCCCCAGCCAGGTGAGCTGCTGGCGCGGGTGGCGGCCTATCAGTTGGCCCAGCGAACCGTGCTGTAGCTGCTGGGCTGCTAGCGCAATGCGCAGCCAGCTACGGCGTGGGGTGGGGCGGGCAGGGCGTGAAGGCAGCATGGCAGGCTCGGTAAGGGGCAAACAGTGCCATGCGACCATGCCCGGGCTTGCCGGTTCATTTTTGCCAGTAGGTTTTCACGTTCACGAACTCGTACAGGCCGAACTCGGACAGCTCGCGGCCGTAGCCGGACGCCTTGACCCCGCCAAAGGGCAGGCGCAGGTCGGAGCTGGTGTAGCGGTTGATGAACACCGCACCGGCTTCGATCTCGCGCCCCAGCTGCCAGGCGCGCTCGACATCGGCACTGAAGATGCTGGCACCCAGGCCAAACGGCGTGTCGTTGGCCAGGCGCAGCGCGTCGGCCTCGTCGCGGGCGCGCAGGAGGGTGGCCACCGGGCCGAACACTTCTTCCTGGTACACGCGGCAGGCCGGGCTAACGTGGTCCAGCACCGTGGCGGGATAAAAGAAGCCGGCACCGTGCGGCATGACGCCGCCGGCCAGCAGGCTGGCGCCTTGGCTGACGGCGTCCAGCACCTGGGCGTGCAGCGCCTCGCGCAGGTCGGCGCGCGCCAGCGGCGCCAGCGTGGTGTGGTCGTCAGCCGGGTGGCCGGGGCGCAGCGCGGCCACGTGTTCGAGAAAGCGCGCGACAAAGGCGTCGGCAATCTCCGGCACCACAATCATGCGCTTGGCGGCGTTGCAGCTCTGGCCCGCGTCGCGGTAGCGCGAGTGGGCGGCTTCTTGCGCGGCGGCGTCGATGTCAGCGTCGGCCAGCACGATAAACGGGTTGCTGCCGCCCAGCTCTAGCACGGTTTTTTTCAGGTGCCGTCCGGCTAGCGCGGCCACCTGGCGGCCCGCGGTGGTGGAGCCGGTAAACGCTACCGCGTCGCAGCCTTTGATGGCGTCTTCGGCCATGTCATGGTTGATCCAGGCCACGTCCAGTACATCCAGCCCGGCCTCGTGCACGATATCCAGCAGCAGCGCGGTGCACTGCGGTACCGACGGTGCCGGCTTCACCAGGCAGCCGTTGCCAGCCATCAGCGCCGGAATGGCAAAGCGCAGCACCTGCCACACCGGGTAGTTCCACGGCATGATGGCCAGCACCAGGCCCAAGGGCTCGAACGCCACGCCGCTGCGGCTGGCCTGGGTGGGAATGTCTTTCGGTGCCAACAGCGTGGGTGCCAGCTCGGCGTAATAGCGGATCAGCTGCGCCGATTTGTCGATCTCGGCCAGGCATTCGCGCTCCAGCTTGCCCACCTCCAGCGATACCAGCGCCGCCAGTGCGTAGCGGTGGGCGCTGAGCGCGTCGGCCAGGCGCAGC
>JAIXTB010000229.1 GCA_027484385.1 Neisseriaceae bacterium
CTCGGCTGCCACCGACAGCTCGCGCACGCAGCCGAGGCCGCTCGCGCCCTGGCTGCCGGGCGGGCTGTAGCGCACGGCGTTGTCCAGCAGGTTGCGCAGCATGAGCTGCAGCAGGCTGGCGTCGCCGTTGGCCAGCGGGCCGTGGCCATCCAGCTGCAGGCTGACACGGGTTTGGCGCTGTGTGGCCGTGGCGGCCACCTCGGCCAAGGCCTTGTCGGCCAGGGCTGGCCACGACAGTGGCGCACATGGCAAGGTGTCTTGCTGCTCCAGCCTGGCCAGCGCCAGCAGCTCGTCTACCAGGTGGCTGGCACGGTCTACGCTGGCCAGTACCTTGTCGATGGCGGCGTGGCGGGCGGCCGGGTCGTCCAGCAGCTGTACCAGCTCGGCCTGCACGCGCAGGCCGGCCAGCGGGCTGCGCAGCTCGTGGGCGGCATCGGCGGTAAAGCGGCGCTCGTGTTGCAGGGTGCTGGCGACGCGGGCGATCAGCTGGTTCATGGCGTCGATCAGCGGGCGGATTTCGGTGGGGACATCGGTGGGCAGCGGCGTGTCGTCGTCGGTGCGGCGCTGCTGCAGCAGCTGGCGGATGCTCTCCAGCGGCTGCAGGCCACGGCCCAGCGCCCACCAGATGGCCAGCATGGCGACCGGCAGCACAATGAGCCACAGTAGCTGCGCCAGCAGCAGGCCGCGCATCAGTTCCCAGCGTTCGCCTTCTTCTTGCGCCACGGCGACGGTGCCCAGCTCGCCGCTGTAGTAGTACACGCGCCAGATTTCGTTATGGTGCAGGCTGGTGACAAAGCCGGTAAAGCCGGGGCGGGGCGATAGCTGCATGCCGTCGCTGTCGGCCACCAGTGGCCTGGCGCTACCGTCCCAGATGGCGACTGCCTGGTGGTCGGCGTTTTCTTCGTGGCGAATGTCGGGTTGCCCCTTCTGCAGTTGCGGCAGCGTGTTGTACAGCTGGCGGGCAAACAGCTGTTGCTGCTCGTCGTACAGCTCGGACACCTCGTGGTGCGCCAGCAGGCCAACGACGACGCAGGCCAGCAGCCACAGTGGCATGATGGTTTTCAGCAGGCTGCGGCCAACCGTGCCACGCAGGCTGCTGCTCATGCCTCGTCACCCAGGGTATAGCCCAGGCCGCGGCGGGTTTTGATCAGCTCGCTGCCCAGCTTTTTGCGCAGGTGGTGAATGTGTACTTCTACCGCGTTGCTTTCTACTTCGTGTGCCCAGTCGTACAGTTTTTCTTCGATCTGGGCACGGCTTAGCACGCGGCCTTTGTTGTTGAGCAGCAGTTCCAGCAGGGTCAGCTCGCGTGCGGCCAACTCTACCGGCTGCCCGTCCAGCAGCACGCGGCGGGCGGCAGGGTCCAGGCTGATGCGGCCGTGCTGCAGCAGCGGGCTGGCCTGGCCACCGCGGCGGCGCAGCAGGGCGCGCAGGCGGGCGGCCACCTCGCCCAGGGCAAAGGGTTTCACCAGGTAGTCGTCGCCGCCGCTATCCAGGCCGCGGATGCGGTCGTCTACCGCGTCGCGTGCGGTAAGAATCAGCACGGGCAGGGCGTGGCCATTGCGGCGCCAGCTGGCCAGGACGTCCAGCCCGTCTACACCGGGCAGGCCCAGGTCCAGTACGGCAGCATCGTAGGGGGCGGCATCGGGGCCGCGCAGCGCCAGCTTGCCGTCGCGCAGCCAGTCGCAGCTAAAGCCCAGGGCGGTGAGGCCGGCTTGCAGGCCGTCGCCGATGAGCGTGTCGTCTTCGATAATGAGGATGCGCATGCGGCCTCCGTGGTTTTATGCCGGCAGTGTACTGCGTTCAGCCCCGCCAGGTCTTGTAGCCAGTGACCATGGCGCGGACCAGGTTTACCTTTTCCAGCTTGCCCATCACGATGGCCGCCGCCGCGTGCAGGCCTACCGCCAGCATCAGGGTATTGGCCAGGCCTTCGTGTAGTTCTTCCAGCCATTCTTCGCCCCAGTAGGCATCGGTGCCCATCAGGTAGCCGGTGGCACCCAGTGACAGTACCAGCGCCATGAGCGCCAGCATCATGATGGCACCCAGCGGGTTGTGGCCGTCGCTGTGTGGCAGCGTGCCGTTGCGCAGCTGCTGCAGGTGGTGGCGCAGGCGTGCCGGGGTGGGAAAGAAGCTGGCAAAGCGGGCATGGTGGCTGCCGACAAAGCCCCACACGATGCGTATCAGTACCAGGGCACTGGCGATGTAGCCGGCCCAGCGGTGCGGCGGGTCGCCTTCTTCCAGTAGCAGGAAGTTGGCCAGCACACAGGCCACCAGGCTCCAGTGAAACAGGCGTACCAACGGGTCCCAGATATATTGGCGGCGTGGTGTGACGGGCAGGGTATCCATAGCAGGCTCCATAAAATGAAAAGCCTGCTGGCAGGTGCCAGCAGGCCGGGGCAGGGCGGTTTAGTCTTCGATGTCGGTTTTCACGGCGGCGCCGCTTACCGGGTCAAAGTAGATTTCTACTTTTTTGCCTTCTTTGTTTTTGCCGTAGATCTCGTAGCAGTTACCGGACACTTTGAACTTCTTGATCTGGTAACCCTCTGCGGTCAGCTTTTTCTTGAAGTCGGCTTCTTTCTGCCATTTGTCTTTCGGTTGGGCCTTGCACTCGGCACCGGCCAGGGCAGCGTTGGAGGCAAAGGCGGCGATCAGGGCAACAGCAAACAGTTTTTTCATGGTGACGCTCCGTGTAGACCCCTGCTCAGTGCAGGTACAGGGTCATTAAAGCAAGCCAGCCTTAACGTGAGCTTATGCTTGTGGCTTGATAGCTAGCGGGCGTAAAAAAGCCCGCCGGTGGCGGGCGGGCGTCGGGTAGTGCAGCCAGGCTCAGCCCCGCCGTGCGGCGCGGTAGTCGAATACGGCAAAGCCCAGCACGCATACCAGCCACACCACCCAGCCACTCCACAGGTTATGGCTGATGAAATGGGCCCCGCGCGCTACCTGGCCCAGGCCCATCAGCATGCCCGCCAGCAGGCCGCCCCACAGCGCCATGCGGGCGCGGGCGGGGTGGCTGGGGCGCCAGTAAAAGTACAGCGCCATCAGGGCAAAGCCGGCCGAGGCGTGGCCGCCGGGAAAGCAGTGGCCGGGGCCGGCGTTCAGCGGTGTCATGGCCAGGGTGGGAAAGTGTTCGGCGCTACCGCCGTAGGCGGTCATGTCCCACGGGCAGGAGTGGGCGCTGCGTGCTTTCAAGGTGGATACTGCGGCGCTGGCCAGCATCATCATGCCGGCAGTATAGGCACGGCGGCTGTCACGGCGGCGTAGCCCGCTGTACAGCAGCCACAGCGTACAGCCTGCCACGGCGTATTTGGCCAGGCGGTGGTTGAGCCAATCCAGCCATACGCTGTCCTGCAGCGGAAAGCCCTGCAGTGCGGGGCTATAGAACAGGCGGGTAACGGTATCGTCCAGCGTGGTGTCGTATTCCAGCAGCAGAAACAGCACCGCCAGCAGCGCGAGACCGCCCAGCTGTATCGCTACCCGGCGCAGCACCGGAAACGTAGTAGCCAGGGCGCTGGTGCCCTGCTGTTGTGTCAGTACATTGCCCTGCATGGTGGTAACCCGCTATCTGCTGAAATAGCGGGCATGCTGTGCTGCCAAGCTTAGGCTGCGCTTAAGCGATGCGGCGAGCTGGCACCGTGGCGGCTCAGGCCGGCTGTTTGCGCCACAACGGCAGGCGCAGCACCCCCTGGCTGAGGCTGACACCCAGCAGAATCAGCCCGCCGCCCAACCAGTGGTAACCGTGGATGGTTTCCCCCAGCGTGACGCTGGCCAGCAGGGCGGTAAACAGCGGCAGCAGGTTCATGAAAATGGCCGTGCGGTCGCTGCCCAGCGTCTGGATGCCGCGCATCCAGAAGTAGGCCGCCAGAATGGACGAGGCGATACCGGCAAACAGCACCAGTGGCACACCCGCTGCCGGGATGGCCATGCTCTGCGCGGTGGCAGCGACCGGTATCAGCATCAGCACCGCCAGCCCCACCTGCACGTACAGGTTCAGCCACTGGCCAAACGGTGGCGCCCAGCGCTTGAACAGGATGCCGTACAGCGCATAGCTGGCTGAGCCTAGCAGCATCAGCGCATCGCCCGTGTTGACGCCGCCCGCCAGCAGCGCCAGTGGGTGGCCCGCACCCAGCAGGTACAGCACACCGGCCAGCGACACCGCCACGCCCGCCACCGCGCCAGTGCTGATGTGCTGGCGGAACACCACGGTATTGAGCAGCAGGCCGAGCAGGGGGATCAGCGCGCAAATCACGCCCATATTGGTGGCGCTGGTCAGGTGGGCAGCGTAGTAGGCCAGGCACTGGTAGGCCACCATGCCCAGCAGCGCCAGCACGGCAAAGCGCGGCAGCATTGGGCGGATGGCTGGCCACTGCGCGCGTAGTGGGCGCCACATCAAGGGGCTGAGCACCAGCAGGGCTACCAGCCAGCGGTAGAACGAAATGGCGGCCGGGTCCAGCACGTTGGCCGCGGCCTTGGATACCACGGTATTGGCGGCCCAGATCAGTACCGCCAGCAAGGGAAAAAAGCGTGCCATGGCAGGCTCCGTTAGCAAGAATGCTGCGAGTGTAAACTTGTCTTTTGAAGGGTATATACTTCAAAACAGACATAATCATACGCCGGAGCCGACAAGATGCATGCGCTAGCCTACAGCGATACCGACCAGCACCTGCCGCCCCCGGCACCGCTGTATTTCCGCCACGAACAGTTCCTGGCCAATACCGATTTTGAATGGCACGTGCACCCCTGGGGCCAGATCAACCGTATCAGCCTGGGCATACTGGAGCTGCAGCTGCCGGACCGCACGCTGGCCGCCCCGGCCGAGTACTTGGTGTGGATTCCGGCCGATGTCGCGCACGCCGCGCACATTCGCCAGGCGCTGGATTATGTGTCGGTGTATGTGGCGCCAGCGTTGGCCGCACAGCTGCCGCCACAGCCCTGCCTGATACCGCAAACGCCGCTGCTGCGCGCCTTGCTGGATGATTTTTGCCAGCGCGGCGTCACCGCCATGGTGGACGAATGGGACACCCTGCAGGCGCAGCTGCTGGTGCAGCGCATGGTGCAGGCGGGCAGCCAGGGCGACTACCTGCCCGATAGCCACGACCGCCTGTTACGCCCCGTGTTGCAGGCGCTGCGTGCACAGCCGGGCGACAACACCACGCTGGCCAGCTGGGCCGCACGCGTGCACAGCACCGAGCGTACGCTGGCGCGGCGTTTTCAGCGGCTGCTGGGTATGAGCTTTGCCGCGTGGCGCAATCGTGTGCGGCTGCTGCAGGCGCTGGCCTGGCTGAAAGCCGGGCGCACGGTGGCTGACATTGCCGCCGAGCTGGGCTATGCCACGCCGTCGGCGTTTATTGCCATGTTTTCCCGCCATACCGGCATGACACCCGAGCGCTACCGGCGCCAGCTGCTGGCAGGCAGGGCGTAAAACGGCTGCGGCCAACCTGGGCAAGGTTGGCCGCATGGGCGGGGGGGAGGGCGGTTTACTGGCTAAGGGCTTCGTCCGGCGCCACGGGAACGGCCTGGTCTATCGGCTCGTCTACTGGCGCACTGGCTTCGTACGCTGGCGCACTCTGGGCGGGCTGTTGATACGGCTTGCCGTTTTGCAGCAGCTTGCCGTCGCTCAGGTCAAAGCGGGTTTGCAGCAGCGCGCCGGCCTGTTGCAGGCTGCCGGCGGCCAGCATATTGGCCACGGTAGTGCGGTAGCCGTGTACCAGCATGTCGCGCTGCGCCTCGGGGGCAAAGTCGTTGATCCAGCGCTCGGGCAGGATTTGCGGCCAGCTGATCAGTGCCTGCAGCGCCAGCTTTTTGGCCAGCGCGGCTTCGTTGCCGGCCAGCTCGGCTTCGCTAGGCGCGCTCAGGCTGGCTTTGAGGTTCAGCGTGCTGTTGCCTTCCGGGTTGGCCAGCGTGGTCAGCTGGGTAAAGGCAGGGCTGTGCGACAGCAGGCGGGCCAGCAGCGCACGGTGTGCCGGGTCGGCCAGCTGGTTGCCGAAATGGCATTGCAGCATGCCCTGGGTCAGCGCTTGCTTGTTGTAGTCGGCCAGCGCCTTGGCATCCAGCCGGCTCAGGCTACCCTGGGCGGACAGGTCGCCCAGCGGTTTGCTGTTGTAGTGCAGGCCCACCCAGCCGCCTTTGAAGTTGATCGCCAGCATGCCGTTTTGCTCGCTGCTTTGCGCGCTGGTTTCCAGCACCCCTGCACTGAAGCTGTGCTGGGTGGCGCCCTGGCTGGCGGCAAGCTGCAAGCCGCCAAAGCGTGCACTTTCCTGGCCCAGCAGCAGGCCGCTGCTACTGCGCTGGTACTGGCCTTTGTACAGCAGGTCCTGGGTGGTGAGCTTGAAACGCCCTTGCGCGTCGCTGGCATCGCTGCCGTGCAGCATCAGCTCGTGCTGCAGCTTTTGCAGGTCCAGGTCGTACTGGAAGGTGGCGTCCAGGCCTTTCCAGTGCAGCAGGTTGCCGTTTTTTTCGACGCGGAAGCCCGGGCTGCTGATGCGGGTTTCCATCTGGCCCAGCCAGCCGGCACGGGTATGGATGCTAAGCGGCTGCGCATCGCCAAACAGCTGCTTGATCGGCTCGGCCCAGCTGGCCGGCCAGATGATGTCGGTACGCACACCGGGCGATAGCGGGTTGTGCGACACCGTGTTACGCACGGTAATACCCGGGCGCGTGCCGCCAAACAGCTCGCTGTTGATTTCGTTTTCGCAGCCTAGCTGGTAGCTGACGGTTTCTTCGCTTTGCCACAGGCTGTAGGTCTTGCTGCGGCTGATCACTTTCAGCAGCGGGTATTGCGTCATGGCCTGGTTCAGCTTGTCCAGCTGCTGGTGGCTGCGCCAGGCGGTATAGGCGCTGGCGCCACTGAAGGTGGCCAGCAGGACGGCGCCGGCGGTAAGGGCAAGGTGGGCGGGCTTCATGGCGGGGCTCGGGCGAGGGAAAACACCACTGTATGGCAGTGGAATAGCCAGGGTCAATTTGCCCGCCCCGGGCGCAGCCATTACAGTGCATTTTTATGTTGCGGGAGCGTCGTGTGCGAAAAGCCATTGCAGGGTTGTTGTGTTTTGGTCTGGCCGCCGCCAGCTGGGGGGCGGGGCAGGCATGCCGTGTTACCGCCATTAGCGATGGCGACACGGTAAAGTGCCTGCAAGACTGGCGCGAGCAGACCGTGCGCCTGGGCCAGATCGACGCGCCCGAAAAAGCCCAGCCCTACGGCCAGCGTGCCCGCGCCGCGCTGGCTGCACGGGTGTTTGGCCGCACCGTGCAGCTGGAGCGCCACGAAACCGACAAATACGGCCGCATCGTTGGCCGCCTGTGGCTGGACGGCGTAGACATCAACCTGGCGCAGGTACAGGACGGCTGGGCCTGGGCCTACCGTGACTACCTGAAAGAGCCGCACTATATCGCCGCCGAAAACAGCGCCCGCGCCGCCGGGCGCGGCTTGTGGGCAGGTAGCGGCCCGGTGCGCCCGCAAGACTGGCGCCGTGGCAGCCGTCGCGCCACCCCGTTGCCGCCGCCGGATGCCCCCGTTGCGGCCAACCCTGGCCCTAGTACGCCAGCCAGCCCCGCCAAGCCGGCAGCGGTTTTCCAGTGCGGCAGCAAAAACCGCTGCAGCCAGATGGCCAGCTGCGCCGAGGCGCAGTTTTACCTGCAGCAATGCGGCGTGAAAAAACTGGACGGCAATCACGACGGCATCCCCTGCGCGTCGCTATGCCGCCCTTGAGGCACTATTGCTAACGGTCAGCCTTGCCGGCCATGCTGGCCAGTGCCGCCAGCCGCGTGGCCAGCCTGGCCGGGTGCCGCCCGGCGTCCTGTGCGGCCTCTACGCTGCGTATGGCCTGGCGCACCAGCATGGCACCGGGCCAGCGTAGCGGCTCGGGCGGAAACTGTGCCAGCGGCCCCTGCGCCAGCGGGCTGCGCGTCCAGGCATTGTCCTGCCCCAGCAGCAGGCTGCTCAGCAGCTGCCCGCCCAGGTGGCACTGCACCACGCCATTGCCGGAATACCCCATGCCGTAAAACACCCGCCGGTAGCCGGGCAGCACGCCAAAGAAGGGCAGGCCGGTGGCCGAGCGGTCGGACGCGCCGGTCCAGCTTTGCGCCAGCGGCACCCCGGCTAGCGCCGGGAAAAAGCGCGCGATGGCCGCCTGCAGTTGGCCGCGGTAGGCGCTGGGCTGGTCAAAGTAAGCGTGCAGGCGGTTGCCCCAGGCAATGCGGTTGCCGCCTTTGCCCAGCATCAGCCGCCCGTCCGGCGTGCTGCGCCAGTAGTGGACAAAGGTGCGCAGGTCACACACCGCCTGGCCACGGTCCAGCCCCAGCTGCCGTATCAGCTCGGGCGCGGGTTCGGTAATGACCATATCGGACGATACCAGCACCACGCTGTCGGCTAGCTGGCCAAAGCGGCGCGGCATGGCGGCGTTCAGCGCCATCACCGCCTGCCGCGCCTGTACGCAGCCCTGCGCGGTATGCACCCGCACCTGTTCGCCTTCTTGCAGGGTGGTCATGGCGCTGTGTTCGTACACGCTGATGCCCATGGCGCGCGCCACGCGCAGCAGGCCGCGTACCAGCAGCGCCGGCTGCAGGCTGCCCGCTGCCGGGCTGTACACCCCGTGCTGCAGCTGAGCGCTGCCACCCTGCGCCACGGTGGCGGCGGCGCCTAGCGGCTGCCAGCGGTTGCGGCCAACCTTGTCCAGTGCCGCCAGTACGCCATCCAGCGCGCCCGCCTGGGCGGCGCTGCTGGCAGCGTACACGGCGCCACCTAGCCGTATGCCGGCATCGATGCCGTGCTGGCGGCAGAAGCGGTCGATGTCGTATACGGCTTGTTCCGAGGCGGCCACCAGGCGGCCGGCTTCCTCGGCGCCGTACAGCTGGCACAGCGACAGGTATTTGGTGCTCCAGGTCAGCATGCAGCCACCGTTGCGCCCCGATGCGCCGCTGCCGCACAGGTCTTTTTCCAGCACCACGATGCGCCAGTGCGGCTGCGCCTGCTGCGTCATGATGGCGGTCCACAGACCGGTGAAACCACCGCCCACAATGCACACGTCGGCCTGTAGCTCGCCCTGCAGCGGTACGGGCTGCGGCGGGCCCTCGGCCGCCAGCGCCTGTTGTAGCCAGAAGGCTTGCTGGCTCACGGGCGTTCCCCATTGGCCAGGCGTGCCTCGATGGCGTCCAGCACCGCAGGCAGCTCGACGAGGGTATCCACCACGTAGTGCGCGCCGGCAGCGCGCAGCTGTGCTTCAGCCGGGGCGCGGTACGCGGCCTGCTGCGCCGGGCTCAGTGCTGCCCACTCATCGGCGGTCAGCCCCACGGCGTTGCCGCTGGCGGCCAACCCTACCGTCCACATGCCGGCACGCAGGCCTTCGGCAATGCCCGGCACGGTGTCGTCTACCTTCACGCAGTGGCGCACATCGCCCACGCCCAGCGCCAGCACATTGTCCAGCGCCATCCACGGGCCGGGGCGGCCGCCGGCGGGCAGGTCGTCGGTAGCCACGGTGTGGTCCGGTACGTAGCCAGCGGCGGCGGCCAGTGGCAGCAGCTGGTCCATCACCACGCGCGGGTAGCCGGAGCAGCTGCCGATTTTCAGGCCGCGTGCGCGCAGGCTGTCTACTGTGGCAATGGCGCCGGGGATGGGCGCGGAGTATTCGCCCACGCGTGCCACCTGCAGCGGCATGAACTGGGCGTACAGCGCGTCCACGTCGCTATCCTGCATGGCCCGGCCAAAGCGTGCCTGCCAGCGTGCGGCCACGCCCGGCAGGCGGCCCAGCGCCTGGATGTGGTCCCACTTGGCCAGGCCCATCGGTACGCGGGCTTCGGCCATGCTGACCGGTACGCCGATGCGCTCGAAAACGTCGATCAATACCTGGGTGGGGGCAAAGGAACCGAAATCCACGACGGTGCCGGCCCAGTCGAAAATCACGGCTTCAAGGTGTTGGTAAGTGTGCATGGTGTGTTCCTCAGGCAAGCCAGCCGAGCTGGCGCAGGGTGGAAATGATGACGTGGCAGGCCTGGCCGATTTCGGCCTGGTCGATGGCGCCGATGCAGCCCACACGGAAGGTTTCCTGGTGGGTGAGCTTGCCGGGGTAGAGCACAAAGCCCTGCTCGCGCACCGCCTGGTACAAGGTGGCAAAGCGGTAGTCCGGGTGCGCCGGCGCGTGGAAGGTCAGGATGATGGGGGCCTGTAGCGCGGGGGGCAGAAACAGCGCCAGCCCGGCTTCGCCCAGGGTGCGCTGCAGCTGTGCCGCGTTGGCCGCATAGCGCGCCAGGCGTGCCGGCTGGCCGCCTTCGGCCAGGTATTGGTCCAGCGCAGCGCGCAGCGCGGCAACCACATGCGTGGGTGGGGTAAAGCGCCACTGGCCGGTGGCTTGCAGGTAGTCGTGCTGCGCCGCCAGGTCGAGCGACAGCGAGTGGCTGTTGCCACGGCTGGCGGCCAGGCTGGCCTGGTTGACGATGACAAAGCCCATGCCGGGCACGCCTTCCAGGCATTTGTTGCTGCTGGCCACCAGCGCGTCGATGTGCAGCGCGGCCACGTCGATGGGCAGCGCGCCAAAGCTGGACATGGCGTCCACAATCAGGCGGCGGCCGGCGGCGTGTACCATGGCAGCCAGCTCGGCCAGCGGGTTCAGCATGCCGGTGCTGGTTTCGCAGTGCACCAGGCCGACGTGGGTAATGGCCGGGTCGTCTTGCAGCAGCATGGCCAGGGTGGCAGCGTCCGGCGGGGTGTCGTCGGCAGTGGTGTACAGGCTGTGTTCGCGCCCCAGATAGCGGGCAATGTCGGCCATCCGGCGGCCGTAGGCGCCACCGGCCAGCACCAGC
>JAIXTB010000079.1 GCA_027484385.1 Neisseriaceae bacterium
GTAGCCCAGTAGTGCCAGCGGCAGGGTGGCCAGACCTTGCGCCGTGGCCCAGCCGCGCGGTTTGCGCTGCGGGTGAGCGCGCAGCCAGTTGCCATTGCGTATCGGGTACCAGGTCCAGCACGCTACGGCTAGCAGCGCCATGATGGCACCGCTGCCGTAGCGTGCCATGTCGATGCCGGGCTGCAGGGCCAGTGCGGCCAACTCCGCCTGATTGACGCAGGCAATACCGGCCAGTATGACCGCCAGCGGCGGTAGCAGCTTGCCCCAGGGCAGGTGCCCGTCGCGCTGGTGATTGAACAGGTTGGCACTGATGGCAATGACCACCGGTAGCGTGCCGATCAGCATGGTGGGCAGCGGGCCACCGGTGCGTTGTATGGCGCTGGCCAGGAACAGGTAGTACAGCACATTGCCGATAAGTGATAGCTGTAGCGCTTCACGCCAGTCGGCGCGGCTGAGGTGGGCCAGCTCGCGCCGGTCCAGCCAGGCCAGTGGCAGGGCAATGAGGCCAAAAGCCAGGTAGCGGCCGCAGCTTAGCAGGGCGGCGGGGTAGTCGGGCAGCAATAGCGGGGCAATGAAAACCAGCCCCCATAGCGTGCCGGCGGCCAGGGCAAAGGCAATACCGGTCAACATGGGCATCTCCAGAAGGGTGGCCACCAGTGTCGCGCAGCCTGCAGCGGCTGTCTTGTACCAGCTTGCGGTGGCACCAGGGTCTGTGAGCGCTATGTCTTGCCGTGGCGCAGGCTCGCAAGATTTTCCAATGCCAGGCGGAGGACGACAGGTTCTAGCCGCGTATGGCTTTCTGGTAACGCGCAGGGGTGGTGCCGTAGCGCTTCAGGAAGCTGCGGTTAAGGTGGGCCTGGTCGGCCAGGCCGCAGTCTGCGGCTACCTGTGCCGGTGGTGTGCCCTGGGTGAGCAGCTGCTTGGCACGGTATAGCCGCAGTGCCATCAGCATTTGCTGCGGGGTGGCGTGGTACTGCGCCTGAAACTGGCGCAGAAAGTGAAACGGGCTCAGGCCGGCTACCGCGGCCAGCGTATCCAGGTTCAGGCGTTGCGCCAGGTGGGCGTGCATGTAGTCGATGACGCGGTCAAAGCGCTGGCCTGCTTGCGGCGCCTGGCGTGTGCTGGCTAGCGGGGCCAGGGTACTTACCAGCTGTGCCAGCTGGCAGTCGAAAGCCAGTGCATCGTCTTCTTGCCACAGGGCTGCCAGCTGTTGCGCCAGCCGCTGTGCCCGTGCCGGGTCATGTTGCACGGCTTGGCCAAACCACCAGCCGCCCGCACCGGCAATCTCATCCAGCACCTGCGGTTCGATATAGATCATGTGGTACTGCCAGCCGCTGTCGGTTTCAGCCCGCCCGGTATGCAGTATGTCGGGGTTCATGGTGACGATGCTGCCGGGGCCGGCCAGGTGCTCGCTGCCAAGGTAGCGGAAGCGCTCCACACCACAGGCTACCGTGCCGAAGCCGTAGGCCGCATGGGTGTGCGGCTCGAAGGCGTGCTGCACGATATGGGCGCGGTACAGCTCGATACCGGCGCGGGCGCGCGGGTGAAAGAACTGCGCCTGGTCATGGGTAAATTCAAACTGCCGGGGGACGCCTTGCATGGCTGGATGGCTTATCGAAACGGGTAGTGGCAGCTTAGCGGCCACGGCGCAGGCTGGCAATGCACGGGCAGAGGGGCGGCCATGGGGTCAAGGTTGGCCGCAGGTGCGGCCAACCTTGGGGGCTAGTCGGCGTCGTGCTGCATGGCAGGCACTGCCGGTGTATGCAGGCTGGCCCAGTAGCCGTAGTTCACTTCCAGGTTTTCCTGCAGGGTGGCCAGGTCTACGGCTTGCTGGCCCATGATCTGCACGGCACGCAGGGTCAGGTTGACTTCTTGCTCCAGCAGCTTGGACACGGTGTTGGCCTGGCTGAGCTGGCAGGCGCTGTGCAACCAGCCTTGCCACTGCGCCAGCCAGCCATCTTGCTGGGCCATCAGCTTTTGCAGGCTGGCTGCTTGCAGCTGTGTCAGGCTCAGCCAGGTCTCGGTATGGGCCAGGGCAGGCAGCATGGCCAGGCTGGCGCCAAAGTTATGTTCGCCGCGTGTGGCCAGGTTGCCCAGCAGCTGGGCGTGGCTTGGTTTCGGTATGGCCGGGCTGTGTGCCAGGGCATGGGGGAGGGCGTGATCTGCGTGGGTCATGGGGTGTCCTTTGTGGGCTAGCCGCCCAGGCGTTGCAGCATGGCGTGGATGGCGCGGATTTGCAGTGCCTGGCGCGAGTAGTAGTCGGGGTAGTCAGCGCTGCGGCTGGTGTAACCCCACCAGTCCCAGCAGCCGTCGGGGTTCTGGGCCAGTGTGCTGTCGCTACCGGCGGCCTGCGGGTACAGCACGATCAGGTTGTTGCTGTCGGCGATCGTGTTGTAGCCGGTGGTGGTGATGTAACGGTTGCCATAAGGCGGCTGGCTGGCGGTATCGGCCTGGCCCAGGGTGTAGCTGACATAGCTGTAACCTTGCTTGCAGCCGTGCAGGGCAATGTGCACGCGTGCCGGGGCACCTTCCAGCACCGCTCGCGGTACGTAGACATAGCCAAAATCGGCCATGCTGGCGTGTGGGTCGTTACCGAAGAATTCGCGCTGGTCAAAGCGCAGCAGTTGGCCGCTGGCCTGTGCTGCGGGCGCGGCCAGGCCGGGGTAGATGTGCTGCAGGATGTGGTGTGACTGCATGAAGCCGCCGTTGTTGAGGTAGGGCGGCTGGTTGCTGCCCAGCGGCGAGTCTTCCGGGTTGTCGGTAATCAGCGAGTGGCCGGCCGGCAGCTGGTGGTGGTAAGCAATCTGGCTATCTGGTACCCCCAGCAGGCGGTACATCTCGTGCGTTTGCGCCACCACGGCGCTGTTTACCACGCTGTCGGCACTGCCGGTAAACACGTACACGCGCTGGCGTGCCAGGTTGGCCAGCGGGTCGATCAGGGCATCGCGCTCGGCCTCTTGCGCCAGCTTTACCGATAGCCGTGCCGGTGGTGCCAGTTCTGGTGTAAGCGGCGCCATGCACAGCTGCAGTGCGTTCAGCGCGTAGGCATCCTCGGCCAGCCAGGCGGCGCCACGAAAGGTTTCTACGCCACGGTAGGGGCCGCCGGCGACGACGCCTGCGCCAATAAAGCTGGCCGAGTGCGCCAGGTGCAGCTGTACCGTCATGAAAGCGCCGGAGGAGAGCCCGGAAACGGAGCTTTCCCCGGGGGTGACCTTGTATGGCCCAAGCTGGGCTATCTGGGGAGCAGGTAGAGGCATGTCGGGCTTTCTGTGGGAGTGATGCGCGTATTGTTGGCCAGATGCCTGATTTTTATATGAATTTTGCATGATTTTTATGTTTATTGTTGCTGCAAGGTTTCGTTAAAACAGTCGCTGCAATCTTTTTATACTGCCTGCTCACACACAGAAAGAGAGCAGCATCATGATGGGTAAAAACAGGCTGGAAGCGTTTAGCGACGGGGTGCTGGCGATCATTATCACCATCATGGTGCTGGAGCTGAAAGTGCCGCACGGGGCCGACTGGGCCGTGTTGCAACAGCTGTGGCCGGTGTTTGTCAGCTACATTCTCAGCTTCGTGTACGTCGGCATTTACTGGAATAACCACCACCATATGCTGCACGCCACGCGCCATGTCAGCGGTTTGGTGCTGTGGGCTAACCTGCATCTGCTGTTCTGGCTATCACTGGTGCCGTTTGCCAGCGGCTGGATGGGTGAAAACCACTTTGCGCCACTGCCTACGGCGCTGTATGGCGTGGTGCTGCTGATGTCGGCGTTGGCGTACTGGCTATTGCAGGCCGCGCTGAAACGTTCGCCGGAAAATGCACTGCTGTCACAAGCCGTGGGCCGGGATCTCAAAGGCAAGCTGTCGCTAGTGATGTACCTGCTGGGGATTGTGGTGGCCACGCAGCTACCGTCGCTGGCTTGGGGCATGTACGCTGCCGTCGCCCTGATGTGGCTGGTGCCGGATCGGCGCATCGAGCGGATGCTGCGCGAGCAATAAGGCATGGCCATAATGTGGCGTGGTCTTAGCTTGCAAGGCGGGACACCATGCCGGCGCTAGCCGGCTAACCCTGGAGGAAAACATGTTCGGCAAACTGGCATCCGACGCACTGGGCCTGAGTGATATCGGCCGCGTTATCGCCCCGCAGGATTATCACAAGGTAGAAAGCGACGACTACATCATGCACGAGAAAGGGGAGAAGATTTTCTTCCTGATCAAGAGCAAGACCGACGAATACTGCTTTACCAACCTGGCCCTGCTGCACCTGGATGGTGATAGCGCCATCAGCAAAAAGCGGTTGCTAAAGCGCTACGACTACTACCAGCACGACATCAGCGATGTACAGCTGGAAACGGCTGGCACGATCGATCTGGATATCGAGTTGAAATTTGCGCTGGGCGAGCAGGTGTTTTCTATTGATGTGCATAAAGAGCACATTGAACCGCTGAAAGACATCTACAAGGCGCTGATCGAGATTAGCCAGCACATGGCCGACGAGCACCACAAGCTGGGCCTGGTGACGCAGAGCCTGGACCGCGTGGTGAGCTCGCTGGCGCGGCAGGCCGGCGGGCAGACAGACCTGGCGCAGCAGGCCAGCGCGCTGTACGGGTTTTACCAGGGTACCCTGCTACAGGCCAGCCACGCTGCGCACCGCAAGGACTACAGCAGCGTATTCGAGTGCTTTATCCGCAGCTAGACCGCAAAGGCAAGCCGCAGCCGCCTGTCACGTGCAGGCGGCTTTTTTATTCTGCGGTTGCGGTGTTGGTCTGGCACTGAACTACGGCTATCATCCGGGCATGATGTTTAATCTGGATAAATATGACATTGCATAAGATGCTGCTTGTACTGGGCTTGCTGGCAAGCATACCGCCGGGTGTGGCGGCGGATGGTTTGCCCGCAGCAGAGTGGGCTGCACGCGAAATGCGCTATATCGCCAGCCAGTTTCCCGGCCGGCTGGCCGGGGCCGAGCGTGAGTTTGCCGCCGCCGAGTACCTGCATATCCAGCTATCCAGCATGGGTTATCAAACGCACACCCAAGCGTTTGATACCGAATACAACTACGTGTTTGCCAACAATGTGCGCCAGCGCCGTCTGTTGCAGTCGCGTAATGTCATCGCTACCAAACCGGGTGTCAGTGGCCAGGTCATCGTGATTGGCGCCCACTTTGACACCGCCACCACCCTGCACGAAGTACACGAAGGCGTGTTTGGCGGCGAGCAGCTGCAAGGGCTGGACGATAATGCCTCGGGCGTCGGCGTCATGCTGGCGCTGGCGCGGGAGCTGGCCAATGCCCCGGTGCAGCACACGCTCAAATTTGTGGCATTTGGCGCCAAGGAGCTGGGCATGAAAGGCTCGCAGGCCTATCTGGACAGCCTGCCACCGGCCGAGCGCAGCCGCACTTTGCTCATGGTCAACCTGGACAGCCTGCTGACCGGTGACACGCTGTATTTCAATGCCGGCAAGCGTACCGTGGCGGCCAACCCTGGCGCCGGCGCCGCGCGCGACCGTGCCCTGGCGTTGGCCGCAGCGCTGGGCATCGACGCCCGCAGCAACCCCGGGCTACACCCTGATTACCCCGCGGGTACCGGCTGTTGTTCCGACCAGGAAAGCTTCGATAAGGCAGGCATTCCCGTGCTGGCGGTAGAAGCCACGAATTGGTCGCTGGGCAAGGGCGATGGCTATATGCAAACCGCCTTGCCGGGCATTACCGGCGGCAGTAGCTGGCACCGCCCCGATATCGATAACTTGGCGCGTTTGCCACAGCTGCTGCCCGGCCGGCTGGAGCAGCGCGCCCGCGATACCTTGCGTATTCTGCTGCCGTTCTTGCTGGAGGCCAGCGGCGCCCGACCGGCACCGTGATGCCCGGAACCCTGCCATGAAAAACATCCTCTGCCTGTTAGGCGTTTTACCCCTGCTGGCTGGTGCACAAGCTGTGGAAGGTGACGCCCCGCCGGCCATGCGCCATTGCCAGGTGGTGTTTGACAATGGTGCCCGCCTGGCCGCGGTGCCGCTGGCCGAAACCAGCGAGCAGCAGATGCGTGGCTTGTCGCGCCGCCACGATGTGCGTAATGGCATGTGGTTTGCCTTTGCGCAGCCGCAGCCGCTGCGCTTCTGGATGCGCGACACCTGGCAGCCCTTGTCGATAGGTTTTATCGACGCGGCCGGGGTGATTTTCCAGATAGCCGACATGCAGCCGGATACGCTGGATATCCACGCCAGCAGCCGTGCCGGTGTGGCGGCGCTAGAGCTGCCGCGTGGCGGCTTTGCCATGCTTGGGGTGCAGCCGGGTACCCGGGTTAGCCTGCAGCACTGCCAATAGCTGGCGCCGCAGGCTGCTTTGGCCTCTCCCGCGGGCAGGGTGGAATTTTTCTGTATCCGCATGGTCTGTGCTAGCTTGCCCAATGCCCTTTCAACCCCCGCCAGGAAGCCCGACATGAGCCAAAAAACTACCGAGCACGCTGTGAACCAGGACATTATCCGGCTGTACGACGAATACACCCACGCACCGCTATCCCGCCGCGATTTTTTCCAGCGGCTTACCCGCCTGGCCGGTGGCACGGCTGCCGCGTATGCCATCCTGCCTTTACTGGAAAACAACTACGCGCAGGCACAGCAGGTGGCGGCCGGTGATAGCCGTTTGCAGGCGGCTGATACGGTATTTGGCCGGCTTGGGGACGCCAGCCTCAGCGGTTATCGCGTGCAGCCTGCCGGTGCCGATGCGCGCCAGCTGCCGGCGGTGATCGTCATCCACGAAAACCGCGGTCTGAACCCGCATATTCGCGACGTGGCGCGCCGCTTGGCGCTGGAAGGCTTTGTGGTGCTGGCACCGGATTATCTGTCTACGCAGGGCGGTACACCGGCAGACGAAGACAAGGCGCGCGAGCTATTCGGCAAGCTGGATGCGGCCGTATCGCGCGATGTGTCGCTGGCGGCATTGTCGTATCTGCAAGTGCAGGGTAAGGGCAAGGTCGGGGCGGTGGGCTTCTGCTGGGGGGGTGGCCAGGTTGGCCAGCTGGCCGTGCATGCGCCGGCGCTGGGTGCGGGGGTAGTGTATTACGGTGCGCAGCCGGCGGCCGCCGACGTGCCACGCATCAAAGCGCCGCTGCTGCTGCACTACGCCGCGCTGGACGAGCGCATCAACGCCGGTATTCCGGCGTTTGAAGACGCGCTGAAGGCTGCCGGTAGCCGCTACACGCTGCAGCTGTACCCCGGCGTAAACCACGCATTCAATAACGATACCAACGCCGCCCGTTACGACAAGGCCGCCGCCGAGCTGGCTTGGGGCCGTACCGTGGCATTTCTGCGTCAGCAGCTTGCGTAAGGCATCGCGGGTATCGTCAAAGCACAAGGCCGCTGCATTGCAGCGGCCTTGTGCTTTGCGGGTGTCGCCCTGCAATGCGCTAGCCAGCAAGCAGCCCCCGGCCTGGCTGGCAAACCGGGGGCTGCTTGGCGTGGCGAACGCCCAGGTTGGCCGCGTGCGGCCAACCTTGAGCCAGAGGCTTACTTGCGCACGATCTCGCCTGCCGGGTCGAACGCACCGGCCTTGATCACGCCATTGCGCGCGCTGATAAAGGCTTTCAGCACGTCCGCGTCGGCGTAGCCGGTGTTGACGTAACCCTTGTGGCTGGACAGTTTCGGGTAGCCATCACCACCGGCCGCGGTGAAGTTGTTCAGTGCCACGCGGTAGGTTTTGGCTGCGTCGATGTCCTTGCCACCGATTTGCGCCTGTTTCAGCTCGCCCCCCTCGATCACCAGCTTCACGCCGGCAAACTGCGGGAAGGCGCCAGAGCCGGGGCTCATCTTGGCAGCGGTGCGCAGCAGCTCCAGTGCTTCTTTGCCGCTCATGTCCACGTACACCAGGGTGTTGCCGAATGGCTGTACCTTCAGCACGTCCTTGTAGGTGATCTTGCCGGCGGCAATGGAGTCACGCACGCCGCCCGAGTTCATGATGGCAAAGTCGGCCTGGGCTTTTTCTTTCATGGCACTGGCGATCAGGATGCCCATGCTGGCAGGCTGGCTGCGTACCTGGTTGCGGTCGCCGTTCAGCTTGGCTTCGGTGGCGCCAATCTCTACCGACAGCGCTTCCTGACCCTTGTTCTGGTACGGGCGCAGGAATTCCAGCACCTCGCTGTGCTCGGCTATCTGCTGGGTGTAATACACCTTCTGCTCTTTGCCGGCGCTGTCTTTCACGGTTTTCTTCAGGTTTACCGGAATCAGCTGGTACTTCACCAGTTTGAACTCGCCGTTTTTCAGCTCGAAGTCGGCGCGGCCAACGTATTTGCCCCATTCGTGCGCCTGCACGATCCAGGCACCGTTCTGGCGGTCTGGCGCACAGTCGCTACCCGGCACGTAGGCGGTATCACGTACGTTTTCGGCTTTCATGCACACCGGGTTCTGGCTATGGCCGCCAACGATCAGGTTCAGGCCTTTCACCGCGCGCGCCATTTCTACGTCGCCCGGCGCATTCACGCCGTGGTCGCCGTTGTCGTAGTGGCCCATGTGGGTGGTGGCAATCACCACATCAGCTTGTTTGCGCAGCTGCGGCACCAGCTTGGCGGCTTCACGGGCCGGTTTACGGAACTCGATACCCTTGGTGTTTTCCGGGTTGGTGAGCTTTTTGGTGTCGTCGGTGGTCAGGCCCATTACCGCTACGCGCACATCGCCCAGCTTGAAGATGCGGTACGGCTCGAACATGCGCTTGCCGTCTTTGTAGATGTTGGCCGACAGCATGGGGAAATTGATCCACTGGCGCTGTTTGGCCAGCACCTCGGGGGATTTGTCGAACTCGTGGTTGCCTACCGCCATGGCGTCGTAGCCCAGCAGGTTCATGCCCTTGAAGTCGGGCTCGGCGTCCTGCATGTCCGATTCGGGTACGCCGGTATTCACGTCACCGCCGTCCAGCAGCAGGCTGTAGCCGCCGTTCTTGCGCACGTCGGCGCGAATCTGCTCGATCACATTCTTGCGCGCGGCCATGCCGTATTCGCCGTCGCCATTGCGCCAGAAGCGGCCGTGGTGGTCGTTGGTATGCAGGATGGTGATCTTGTAAACCTGGTCTTTTACCGGCTTGGCCAGTGCAGCACCAGAGGTGGCAGACAGTGCGGCCAGCACAGACAGGCAGAGTACCGGATGGCGTAGTTTCATGGATGGGCCCCTTGTTTCGTTTTATAGACGCAGACCCTGCAGTATCGCGCAGGGCAAAAAAAAACGGCAAGCCCCGGTTGCAGGGCTTGCCGTGATCGCTGGATTTATTTGCTCCAGTTGTCTTTCAGGCCAACGGTGCGGTTGAACACCGGCTTGCTGCCCGCCTGGTGTTCGTGGCGGTCGGTCACGAAATAACCGATACGCTCGAACTGGTAGCGGGTTTCCGGCGCAGCTTGCAGTACCACGGGCTCTACATAGCCGGTAATGGTGGTGAGCGAGGCCGGGTTCAGGAAGTTCATGAAGTCCACGTACTCGCCGTCTTCACCGCGTACCGCATCCGGGCGGGCTTCGGTAAACAGGCGGTCGTACAGGCGCACTTCGGCTTCGATAGCGTGATTGGCGGCAATCCAGTGGATCACGCCTTTCACCTTGCGGCCTACCGGGTTCTGGCCCAGGGTGTCGTGGTCGATGGAGCACTTCAGCTCGATGACCTTGCCGCTGTCGTCCTTGATCACTTCGTCGCACTTGATCACGTAGCTATAGCGCAGGCGCACTTCGCCGCCCGGTGTCAGGCGCTGCCATTTTGGTGGCGGCACTTCGGCAAAGTCTTCGCGCTCGATGTAGATCTCGCGTGCCAGCGGGATGTCGCGCTCGCCCATTTCCGGGTGGTGCGGGTGGAACGGCGCGCTGCGGCTGCCGGTTACACCGTCCTGGTAGTTGGTGAGTGTCACCTTGATCGGGTCCAGTACTGCAATCACGCGTGGCGATTCGTTTTCCAGCGACTCGCGTACTGCGCCTTCCAGTACCGACATGTCGATAATGTTTTCGCTTTTGGATACGCCAATGCGCTGCGCAAACAGGCGCACGCCGGCCGGGCTGTAGCCACGGCGGCGCATACCGGCGATGGTCGGCATGCGCGGGTCGTCCCAGCCTGTCACCACGCCCTGGTTCACCAGGTGCTGCAGCTTGCGCTTGGAGGTCAGCGCGTACAGCAGCTCCAGGCGCGAGAATTCGATCTGCTGCGGGTGGTGGCCGATGCTGATGTTGTCCAGCACCCAGTCGTACAGCGGGCGGTGGTCTTCGAACTCCAGCGAGCACAGGCTGTGGGTTATGCCTTCGATGGCGTCGGAAATGCAGTGCGTGTAGTCGTACATCGGGTAGATGCACCATGCATCGCCGGTACGGTGGTGGTGCACGCGGCGGATGCGGTAAATGGCCGGGTCGCGCAGGTTGATATTGGGCGAGGCCATGTCGATCTTCAGGCGCAGGGTTTTGCTGCCGTCGGCAAACTCGCCGTTTTTCATGCGCGTGAACAGGTCCAGGTTTTCTTCCACGCTGCGTTCACGGTATGGGCTGTTCTTGCCCGGGGCGGTCAGGCCGCCGCGGTATTCGCGCATTTCGTCCGGGGTCAGGTCGCAGACAAACGCTTTACCGGCACGGATCAGCTCCACGGCGTAGTCGTACAGCTGGCCGAAGTAATCGGAGGCAAAGCGGATCTCGCCGTTCCACGCAAAGCCCAGCCAGCTGATGTCCTCACGGAAAGCCTGCACGAACTCGTCGGATTCTTTTTCCGGGTTGGTATCGTCCATGCGCAGGTTGCACTGGCCGTTGTAGTCTTCGGCCAGGCCAAAGTTGATGCAGATCGCCTTGGCGTGGCCTACGTGGGCGTAGCCGTTCGGCTCGGGCGGGAAGCGGGTCACCACGGCAGTGCGTTTGCCGGTGGCAAGGTCATCGTCGATGATCGAGCGGATGAAGTTGCTGATCACCGGGGCATTGTTTTCTGCGGACATCGACTTTTCTTGTAGCAATAGATAATCGGACGATTGTAACCGATAACCCCGGTGTCGCGGATAGTGGGTAAATGGGGCAGGTGATTTGCGCCATATCAAATCGATTTATCGAAATTGGCTGGCGTGGCAGGACATCGGCGTAGCATGGAATCGTTACCCACCCACCGGGAGAAGCCCATGAATGATAACGAAAAGGCCATGGCGGCCAACCCTGATACGCCTGATGCACTTGCGAGCAACACCGCGTCACCCGCGGCGGCGCGGCCAGCAGGGCGCCGGCGCAAACCATCGGCGCAGGCACAGCGCGAGGCGGCGGCCCGCGAAATCGAAGCCGTGAGCCATGCACCCGTGGCGATGCAGGTGGCGCACGCGCCGCATGGCACGGCCGAAGACAGCAATAGTGCACCGCTGCCAGCGTCGTACCCGTACAAAAACCGCATCAAGCGTGCCGATTACGAACGCCAGAAAGCCGAGCTGCAGGTAGAGCTGCTGAAGGTGCAAAACTGGGTGAAAGAAACCGGCCAGAAGATCGTGGTGATTTTTGAAGGCCGCGATGCTGCCGGCAAGGGCGGTACCATCAAGCGCTTCATGGAGCACCTGAACCCGCGCGGCGCCCGTGTGGTCGCGCTGGAGAAACCCACCGAGCAGGAGCGTGGTCAGTGGTATTTCCAGCGTTATATCCCGCTGCTGCCCACCGCCGGTGAAATGGTGCTGTTTGACCGCAGCTGGTACAACCGTGCCGGTGTAGAGCGCGTCATGGGGTTTTGCACGCCGCAGGAATACCTGGAGTTCATGCGCCAGACGCCGCAGCTGGAACGCATGCTGGTAAACAGCGGCATCCGCTTGTTCAAGTTCTGGTTCTCGGTAAGCCGCGAAGAGCAGCTGCGCCGCTTTATCTCGCGTCGCGACGACCCGCTCAAGCACTGGAAGCTGTCGCCTATCGATATCCAGTCGCTGGACAAATGGGACGACTACACCGAAGCCAAAAAGGCCATGTTCTTCCATACCGACACTGCCGATGCGCCGTGGACGGTGATCAAGTCCGATGACAAAAAGCGCGCGCGGCTGAACTGCCTGCGCCACTTCTTGTGGACGCTGCCGTACCCCGACAAGAACACCGCCATCCTGAAGCCGGACGAGCGCATTGTCGGCGCCGCAGCCGACGTGTTCGAGGCGGCCGAAAAAGACATCAACCGCTTCTAAGCTTGTCTGTAGCCTGAAAAAGGTTGGCCGCAATAGCATCGCGGCCAACCTTTTTTTCGTGCATGCCTTAAAGCTGGCGGCTCAGCCCCACACCACGCCGCTGGTCAGCACCTCTTCTGCCCGTTGCAGGGCGGTGGTGAGGTCGGGCTGGATATTGCGTGGCCCCATTTCCTCGGCCAGGTGGGCGCTGCGTATCATGGCGGTGACTTCGGTACCCGCCCCGCAAATGATCAGCGTGCGGTTTTGCTGCGCCAGGCGCTGGTTCAGCGCCGACAGCGCCAGCAGGCCGCTGGTGTCCAGCAGCACCAGGCGGTGCAGCTGCAAGATGATCACCCGCGCCTCCGGTGCTTCCTGTGCGATGTGGTCTACCGTATCGGCCGCGCCAAAAAACAGCGCACCTTCTACCCGGTAAGCTACGCAGCCCGGCGGAATGTGTTTGCCCGCAATAGAGTGGCGCTCGTACAGCACGGCGTGTTCCGGTTTGAGCTGCTGCACGCTGGTGCTGCCAGCCATGCGCTTGATGAAGAACACCGCGGCAATCAGCAGGCCGATTTCTACTGCAATGGTCAGGTCGAAGATCACGGTGAGGGCAAAGGTGATCGCCAGCACGGCGGTGTCCTGGCGCGGAAACTGCGCGGCCTTGCGGATATCCCAGTCGCCCATCTTGATGGCGACCGAGATCAGGATGGCCGCCAGTGCTGCCAGCGGAATGTACGCGGCCAACGGTGCCGCGACCAGAATCACCAGCAGCAGCAAGACCGCATGCACGATGCCCGATACCGGTGTTTGCCCGCCGTTGCTGATATTGGTGGCCGTGCGCGCGATCGCCCCGGTGGCGGGAATACCGCCAAAGAACGGCACCACCATATTGGCCACGCCTTGGGCGATCAGTTCCTGGTTAGCGTCGTGCTTGTCGCCGGTCAGGCTGTCGGCCACCACCGCGCACAGTAGCGATTCAATCGCGCCCAGCAGGGCAATGGTAAAGGCTGGCGCCAGCAGGTCGGACAGGTGCTCCGGGTCAAAGCTCAGGCCGTGAAACGCAGGCAAGCCCTGCGGAATGCCGCCAAATTTGCTGCCGATCGTCGCCAGTGGCAGCCCGAACAGGCTAACGGTAAGCGTGGCCAGGATCAGCGCCACAAAGGGGCCGGGCAGCGTTTTGCCCAGTTTTTTCGGCCAGAACAGAATCAGCAGCAGCGACGCCATGGATACCGCCAGTGTGCGCGGGTCGAACTGCGGCAGGGTAATGCGCAGCAGGTCCATGACCGCAAAAAAGCCGGCCGGCATCTTGTCGATGGGCAGGCCGAAAAAGTCTTTCAGCTGAGTCAGGAAAATCAGCACCGCAATACCGTTGGTAAAGCCGGTAATCAGCGGCATGGGGAAAAACTTGATGACCTGCCCCAGGCGCAACAAGCCCATGATCACCAGCATTACCCCGGCCATGAAGGTACAGATAATCAGGTTGGCCACGCCGTACTTCAGCACGATGCCGTAGATGATCACGATAAACGCCCCGGTGGGCCCGGTAACGCACAGCCGCGTCCCGCCCAGCACCGACGCAATGAAGCCGGCAATCACCGCGGTAAAAATGCCGGCTTGTGGCGGTACGCCGCTGGCGATGGCAAAGGCCATGGCCAGCGGCAAGGCCACGATGCCTACCGTCAAGCCGGCCATCAGGTCCTGGCGGAACAGCTGTCGGTTGTAGTGGCGCAGGGTGTCCAGCAGGGTGGGGCGCAGCCCCGGCAGGGTATTGAGCATGGCAGGCCGTCTTGTTCGAGTTTTATTGCTACCAGACTAAGCAATAAACCCTGGCCGTTTCAAGGTTTAATCGTGTCAGCACGCCATGCTGTGCGCTAGCGCAAGGTTGGCCGCAACAGGCCCTAGCCGCGGAACATGAAATACACCGCGCCCACCAGGCAGGCGCCCGCCCACACGTAGTCCCACTTGAACGGCTGGTTCATGTAGAAAATGGCAAAGGGGATGAACACCGACAGGCTGATGACTTCCTGGATGATTTTCAGCTGCGACAGGGTAAAGGTGCCGTAGCCGATGCGGTTGGCCGGCACCTGCAGCAGGTACTCGAACAGGGCAATGCCCCAGCTGGCCAGCGCCGCCACGTACCAGGCTTTGTGGCTGGCGTCTTTCAGGTGGGCGTACCAGGCAAAAGTCATGAAGACGTTGGACAGTACCAGCAGGACAGGGGTGGCCAGATAAGGTGAAAGCAGGTTCATGATGCGTGTCGTATCGGATCAAGAAAAAGCGGCGTTGCAGGGCCGCCGGGATCGATGACAAAGCCTGTCTGCAACGCAAACAGGCTTTGTCTGGTAAACAGGAAGGCTGCGGATGCAAAGCCAGCAGTCACAGCGGCCCCGCGGGGCCGTTGTGTTACCACAGGATCTTCACGCTGTTGTCGCCCAGCCAGTCTTCCAGCGTCATCAGCAGCGCATCATCCAGGCGTACGCCCCACTGTGGCGGCAGCATCAAGTCGCCTTTGGCTTTGCCGGTGTGGTAGGTAATGCGCAGTGGGCAGCCGCTGTCTTCGCTGCGGTAGGGGGTAATGATATTGCGCAGCGTGGCCACGTCGTGGCGCGGGTGCATCTGCACCGACAGGCTGCGCGCGTAGCGGCTGCGCGCCTCGCCCAGCTCGTACAGGTTTTCTGCAATGATGCGCATGCCACCGCTGAAGCGGTCTTCGCTGACTTTACCTTCCACCACCAGCACCACGTCGTCTTTCAGCTTGTTGCGGTTGGCGTCTACCGCCTCGGCAAACAGGCTTACTTCTACCTTGGCCGTGCCATCGTCCAGCTGGATAAAGGCCATTTTGCCGCGGTTGCCTACCTTGGTGCGGATGCCGGTGACAAAACCGGCCAGCAGTTGCGGCTCGCGCCGTGGTGCCAGCTTGGCCAGCGGCGTGCGGATAAAACCGCGTACTTCTTTTTCGTAGGCCGAGAACGGGTGGCCGGACAGGTAAAAGCCGATGGCGAGCTTTTCTTCGGCCAGCTGGATAGCGGCTGGCCACGGTTTGCACGCCACCATGTCGACGCTGGGCGCGCTGTCGTCGTCGAACATGTCGAACAGGCCGCCCTGGTTGGCGTTGGCCGCTTGCTGCTCGGCGGCGGTCATGGCCAGGGCCACGTTGCTGAACAGCAGGGCGCGGCTGGGCTCGATGCTGTCGAAGGCGCCTGCGCGAATCAGTGCTTCGATCACGCGCTTGTTGACGATTTTCTTGTCGGTGCGGTGGCAGAAGTCGAACAGGCTGGTAAACGGGCCGCCGGCCTCGCGCACCTGCACAATGTGCTCCACCGCCGACTCGCCGGTGCCCTTGATGGCGCCCAGCGCGTAGCGGATGTGCTTGCGGTCTACCGGCACAAAGCGGTAGAAGCTGTGGTTTACGTCTGGTGGCAGGAAGCGCAGGCCGTTCTTGTTGTCGGTGGCGTCGTCGTAGAACACCTTCAGCTGGTCGGTGTTGTCCAGTTCGGTGGACATGGTGGCGGCCATGTAGGCGGCCGCGTGGTGCGCTTTCAGCCAGGCAGTGTGGTAGGCCACCAGCGCGTAGGCGGCGGCGTGCGATTTGTTGAAACCGTAGCCGGCGAACTTTTCCATGTAGTCGAAGATTTCGTCGGCCTTGGCTTTTTCGATGCCCTGCTTGGCCGCGCCTTCCACGAACATGGCGCGCTGCGCCACCATCTCTTCGACTTTTTTCTTACCCATGGCGCGGCGCAGCAAGTCGGCGCCACCCAGGCTGTAGCCGCCGCAGACCTGCGCCGCCTGCATCACCTGCTCCTGGTACACCATGATGCCGTAGGTGGGGGCCAGTACCGGCTCCAGCAGCGGGTGCAGGTACTCGAACTTGGCACCGTGCATACGCTGGATAAAGTCGGGGATCAGGTCCATCGGGCCGGGGCGGTACAGCGCCACGAAGGCGATAATTTCCTCGAACTTGCTGGGCTTGGCCTCTACCAGCATCTTCTTCATGCCGGTGGATTCAAACTGGAACACCCCGGTGGTGTTGGCGTTGGCAAACACCTTGTAGGCCAGCGCGTCGTCCAGCGGCAGCTTGGCCACGTCTACGTCTTCGCCGCTCAGGTCTTTGATGTACTTTTGCGCGAGCTCGATGATGGTGAGGTTGCGCAGGCCCAGAAAGTCGAACTTCACCAGGCCGATTTGTTCTACGTCGTCCTTGTCGTACATCGATACCGGCGCGGCGCCGTCGCCGCTGGCGATGTACAGCGGGCAAAAATCGGTGAGCTTGCCGGGGGCAATCAGCACGCCACCGGCGTGCATGCCGATGCCGCGTGTCAGGTCTTCCAGCTTCATGGCCAGCTCGATCAGCTCGCCGGCGCCTTCGCTTTCGATGGTTTCGCCAATCTGCGGCTCGGCGGCCATGGCTTTTTCCAGGCTCAGCGGCTTGTTGGCTTCTAGCGGAATCAGCTTGGACAGCTTGTCGCACAGGCCGAAGGGCAGGTCGAGCACGCGGCCAACGTCACGGATCACCGATTTGGACGACATGGTGCCGAAGGTGGCGATCTGGCTCACGGCCTCTTCGCCGTATTTGCGGCGGGTGTATTCGATCACGCGCCAGCGGTTTTCCTGGCAGAAATCCACGTCGAAGTCGGGCATGGATACCCGCTCCGGGTTAAGGAAGCGCTCGAACAGCAGGGCGTATTTCAGCGGATCCAGGTCGGTAATGCTCAGGCTGTAGGCCACCAGCGAGCCGGCACCGGAACCCCGGCCCGGGCCCACCGGGCAGCCGTTGGCCTTACCCCACTGGATAAAGTCGGCCACGATCAGGAAGTAGCCGGGGAAGCCCATCTGGATGATGGTGTCGCACTCGAACTTCAGCCGCGCATCGTATTCCGGGCGGCGTGCTTCGCGCTCGGCTTCATCCGGGTACAGCTGTGCCAGGCGCATGTCCAGCCCGCGTTGCGCTTCGTACACCAGAAAGTCGTTCAGCGTCATGCCGTCCGGCGTGGGGAAGTCTGGCAGGTAGTTTTTGCCCAGCACCACGTTGATATTGCAGCGTCGGGCAATCTGCACCGTGTTTTCCAGCGCCTCGGGGATGTCGGCAAAGCGTTCCAGCATTTGCTCGGTGCTGAGGAAGTACTGGCATTCGCTAAAGCTGCGCGGGCGGCGTTTGTCACCCAGCGTATAGCCTTCGGCAATGCACACCCGTGCTTCGTGCGCCTTGAAGTCGTCCGGGTCCATGAACTGGATCGGGTGGGTAGCCACCACCGGCAGGCCGGTTTCGCCGGCCAGCCACAGGGTGGACTGCAGGATGTTTTCTACCTGGGCGTTATCGGTGCGCTGTAGCTCCAGATAAAACGCACCGGGGAACAGCTGTGCCCAGTACTCGGCGCGGCTGCGTGCTTCGTCGGCATTGCCGTTGGCAAACGCTACGCCCACGTCGCCCAGGTGGGCGCCGGACAGGCACAGCAGGTTGCTGTTGTCGCCTTCTTCAAGCCAGGCGCGCTTGATCTCGGCGCGGCCACGGTACTGGTTATGCGTAAAGGCGCGGGTGAGCAGCTCGCACAGGCGGCGGTAGCCTTCGCGGTTCTTCGCCGTCAGCATCAGCCGGAAGGGCTTGTCGCGGTCCTCGCCGTTTTCCAGCCAGATGTCGCAGGACACAATGGGCTTGATGCCCTTGCCACGGCAGGCCTTGTAAAACTTGACCATGCCGAAGATGTTCATCAGGTCGGACATGCCCAGCGCCGGCATGCCGTCCTTGACGGCGCGCTTGATGGCGTCGTCCAGGCGGACAATCCCGTCGGTGATGGAAAACTCCGAGTGGAGGCGAAGATGGACAAAGCGGGGTGCGTTCATGGCGGGCATTCTACCGGTGCTGCGCGTGCTGTCCAAATGAAACATGGTTGGCCGCAGGGTGTGCGGCCAACCATGGCAGGGTGGGGTGGCCAATCATGGCCGGGCGGGTCGGCTTACTCTTTCGGGCGCAGGGCGGCGATGGCGGCACGCTGCATTTCCAGGGTCTTGATTTGCATGGATAACATGCCCAGGTTCATGGTAAGCCAGGTTTCTACCACTTTGAGCTCGGCGATCTTGCGGTCGACCTCTTCCATGCTCATGGGCGGCAGAAAGGGCTGGGCACCTGGCGGGGTGGCCGACTGCATCATCTGGCGGAACAGGGCAAACGGGTCGGCTGGGTTGAATTCGGCACTCATGCTGGCTCCTGGTTCGGGTTGTTGTGGCTGTATCTTAGTGCAGATTGCCGCGGCGGGCATGCACCTGGCAATAAAAAACGGGCACCCGAAGGTGCCCGTTGTCACACTGGCTTGCGCCGTGAGGATCAGTTGCCGTTTTGTGCATCCACAGCAGCCATGGCCACCATGTTTACGATGCGGCGTACCGACGAGATTTGCGTCAGGATGTGCACCGGCTTGGCCATGCCCATCAGGATCGGGCCGATGGTCACGCCGTCGGAGGCCGATACGCGCAGCAGGTTGTAGCTGATGTTGGCGGCTTCCACGTTTGGCATCACCAGCAGGTTGGCCGCCCCTTTCAGGTTGCTTTGCGGCATGGCTTGCTGGCGGATGCTTTCTACCAGCGCGGCGTCGCCTTGCATTTCGCCATCGATTTCCAGCGTCGGGTGGGCGGCCTGGATCAGCTCCAGCGCGTCACGCATTTTGCCGGCGCCTTCGGTGTTCCAGGTGCCGAAGCTGGAGTTCGACAGCAGGGCCACTTTCGGGGCGATACCGAAGCGGCTTACCGCACGGGCGGCCATTTCGGTAATGGCGGCCAGCTGCGCTGCATCTGGCGATTCGTTGACGTAGGTGTCGGTAATGAAGATGTTGCCGGTAGGCAGGATCAGCGCGTTCATGGCGCCGGCCACTTTGTCTTCACGGGCGTAGCCGATCACGTCACGCACGATATCCAGGTGCTGACGGTAGGTGCCATAGGTACCGCAGATCAGCGCATCGGCTTCGCCGCGGCGTACCATCAGGGCGCCAATCAGCGTGGTGTTGCCGATAACGCGGCGGCGAGCCTGCTCCTGCGAAACGCCTTTGCGCTTCATCAGGTTGTAGTACTCCTGCCAGTAGTCGTTGAAGCGCGGGTCGGATTCGTTGTTGACCAGCTCGAAATCCACGCCGGCTTCCAGTTTCAGACCCAGCTTCTCGATACGCTTGGCAATCACGGACGGGCGGCCGATCAGGATCGGCTTGGCCAGGCCTTGCGATACGATTTCCTGGGTGGCGTGCAGTACGCGCTCGTCTTCACCTTCGGCCAGTACCACGCGTTTGGCTTCTTTTTTAGCCTGGGCGAATACCGGTTTCATGAACAGGTTGGTCTTGTACACAAACTGGGCCAGCTGGTCCACGTAAGCGTCAAAGTCCTTGATCGGGCGGGTTGCTACGCCGGAGTCCATGGCGGCTTTGGCCACGGCAGGGGCGATTTTCACGATCAGGCGCGGGTCGAATGGCTTCGGAATCACGTATTCCGGGCCAAAGGACAGCTCCTGGTCACCGTAGGCCGATGCCACCACGTCGTTCTGCTCGGCCATGGCCAGGTCGGCAATGGCGCGTACGCAAGCCAGCTTCATCTCGTCGTTGATGGTGGTGGCGCCAACGTCCAGTGCACCACGGAAGATGAACGGGAAGCACAGTACGTTGTTGACCTGGTTCGGGAAGTCCGAACGGCCGGTACCGATGATGGCATCCGGGCGCACTTCTTTTACCAGCGGTGGCAGGATTTCCGGTTCCGGGTTGGCCATGGCCAGAATCACCGGGTAGGCAGCCATGGATTTCACCATGTCTTGCGTCACCAGTTTCGGGCCGGACAGACCCATGAAGATGTCGGCGCCAACCATGGCGTCGGCCAGTTTGCGCTGACCGTTGTCCGGGATGGCGAAGCGTTTCTTCGATTCGTCCATCTTGTCGTCGCGGTCCTGGTAGATCACGCCTTTGGAATCGCAAACGGTGATGTTCTCACGCTTCACGCCCAGGGCTACCAGCAGTTCCAGGCAGGCAATGGCGGCGGCGCCGGCACCAGAGGTGACTACGCGTACGCTGCCGATATCCTTGTTCACCAGGCGCAGCGAGTTCAGTACGGCAGCGGCGGCCACGATGGCGGTACCGTGCTGGTCGTCGTGGAATACCGGAATATTCATGCGCTCACGGCACTTCTTCTCGATGTAGAAGCATTCCGGGGCTTTGATGTCTTCCAGGTTGATTCCGCCGAAAGTCGGCTCCATCGCGCAGATGATATCTACCAGCTTGTCTGGGTCGTTCTCGTCCAGCTCGATGTCGAACACGTCAACACCGGCAAATTTCTTGAACAGTACGCCCTTGCCTTCCATAACCGGTTTGCCGGCCAGCGGGCCGATATTGCCCAGACCCAGTACGGCGGTACCGTTGGTGACTACGGCAACCAGGTTGCCGCGTGCGGTGTATTTATAGGCATTCAGCGGGTCTTCCACGATAGCGTCGCAAGGTGCGGCTACGCCCGGGGAGTAGGCAAGTGCCAGGTCGCGCTGGGTGGCCAGCGGCTTGGTTGGGGCGACCTGGATCTTGCCCGGCTGCGGGAACTGGTGGAAATCGAGTGCGGCTAAGCGCAGTTGCTCGTCCATTCTGTTGGCTCCTGATTGTTATTTCAGAGGGTGTGGAGAGGCCGGCCATTATAGGGCCAACCCTTGCTTATGGGCTATGCGTGTCTGACAAAAAACGCGACGGAAGGGTTCCGTCGCGTCGTGTCGCCGTTTGGCGCGGTTTACATCATGCCCAGTGTCTTGGGCAGCCACAGCGAGATGGCAGGTACGTAGGTCACCAGGCCCAGGAAAGCCAGCATGGTGAGCAGCCACGGCCATACCGCGATGGTGAGTTCGGTAATGCCCATTTTGGTAATGCCGGATGCCACGTACAGGTTCAGGCCCAC
>JAIXTB010000002.1 GCA_027484385.1 Neisseriaceae bacterium
CCCGGCAATGTGCGCCAGCTACGCAACGAGCTGAACCGCATGCTGGTGCTAGCCGATGGCGACGCGCTGGGCGCAGAGCTGCTCTCGCCCGAAGTGCTGCAAGCTGCCGCCGAGGAACAGGAAGCCGAGCTGGCGTTTCTGGCCGGCATCGAGGGCGACCTCAAAACCCGGCTGGAGGCGCTGGAACAACGCATCCTGAAAGAAACGCTAACCCGCCAGCGCTGGAACAAAACCCGCGCCGCCGAAGAACTGGGCCTGTCGCGGGTTGGCCTGCGCAGCAAGCTGACGCGCTACGGGCTGGAATGACATGACAAGCAAAACCCTGGTGTGGCTGCAAAGCGGCGGCTGCGGTGGCTGTACGCTGTCGGCGCTGTGCGCGGAGAGCCCCGACTTCTTTACCGCGCTGGCCGATAGCGGCATCCGCCTGGCCTATCACCCGTCGCTCACCGAGGCCAGCGGCGACGAGGTGGCACCGCTGCTGGCGGGGTTGGCCGCAGACGGCATCGACATCCTGTGCCTGGAAGGCTCGGTGATGCTGGGTGCCGACGGGCGCTTCCACATCAGCGGTGCAGCACACCAACCGTACTACCAGCAGATCGCCGCGCTGGCCGCCCGTGCGCGCTACGTGGTGGCGGTGGGCACCTGCGCGGCCTACGGCGGCATTACCGCCGCGGGCGACAACCTGACCGGCGCCACCGGCCTGGCGTGGCAGGGCAGCCAGCCCGGCGGCCTGCTGGGCGAGGGTTTTGCCGGCAGCAGCGGCCTGCCGGTGGTGAATATCAGCGGCTGCCCCACCCACCCTGGCTGGGTGCTGGAAACGCTGGCGCTGCTGGCTGCCGACGCGCTGGCCGCCAGTGACCTGGACCCGCTGGGCCGCCCGCGTTTTTACGCCGACAAGCTGGTGCACCACGGCTGCGACAAAAACGAGTTTTACGAATTCAAGGCCAGCGCCGAAGCGCCCGGCCAGCAGGGCTGCCTGATGGAGTTTGTCGGCTGCAAAGGCACGCAGGCCCACGCCGACTGCAATATCCGCACCTGGAACGGCGAAGGCTCCTGCCTGACCGGCGGCTACCCGTGCATCAACTGCACCGCGCCAGACTTTGCCGACCCCGGCCACGCGTTTTTCGAGACGCCCAAGATCGCCGGCTTCCCGGTGGGCCTGCCTACCGACATGCCCAAGGCCTGGTTTGTGGCGCTGTCCACGCTGTCCAAATCGGCCACGCCCACGCGGGTGAAGGTTAACGCCACGCAGGACCGCATCACCATGCCGCCCTCGCTCCCCAAAAAGAACACCCCATGACACGACGCATACTGGGCCCGCTGGGCCGTGTGGAAGGCGACCTCACCCTGACGCTGGACTTGCAGGACGGCAAGGTAGCCGCCGCCGAGGCCACCAGCGGGCTGTTTCGCGGCTTCGAGCGCATTCTGGTGGGCCGCCAGGCCATGGACGCGCTGGCCATCGTGCCGCGCATCTGTGGCATCTGTTCGGTATCGCAGTCGGTGGCCGCTGCGCGGGCGCTGGCACAGCTGTACAACGTGACCCCGCCGGCCAACGGCGAACGCGTGACCAACCTGATCCACGCCGTAGAAAACGTGGCCGACCACCTGTCGCACTTCTACCTGTTCTTCATGCCGGATTTTGCCCGCGACGCCTACGCCGGGCACGGCTGGCACGCCGATATCCGCGCCCGCTTCAAAGCGGTAGAAGGCAGCGCCCACGCCCCCATGTTGGCCGCACGCGCCACGCTGATGCGCTTCATGGGCACGCTGGCCGGGCACTGGCCGCACACCATGGTGATCCAGCCTGGTGGCGTCAGCCGCACCGTTACCGCTGCCGAGCGCGTACGGCTGGGGCAGTGGCTGGCAACCTTCCGCCGCTTTCTGGAACAACACACCTACGGCGTGCCCTTGCAAGAGGTGGCCGCCTGGGACAGCCCCGCTGCGCTGGCCGACTACGCCGCGCGGCAGCCGCAAGCCGACCTGGCGCGTTTTCTGCAGCTGGCCGACAGCCTGAACCTGGCTGCACTGGGCCGCTGCGACGCGCCGCTGATTGCCGGCCCGGCTTACCTGGAAGGAGAAGGCAGCAGCGCCTGGTCGCCCGCCGGGGTGTGGCAGCAGGGCAAAGCCGACGTGCTGGATACCGCGCAGATTCGCGAGCACAGCCGCCGCGCCTGGCTGGTGGACTACGGCCCCACCCACCCGTTTGACGACGACACGCTGCCGGTACCGGACAAAACCGACGCCTACAGCTGGAGCAAGGCACCACGGCTGGGCGGGCAGCCGGCGCAAACCGGCGCCATCGCCCGCGCCCTGCTGCGCCGCGACCGCCTGACCACCATGCTGGTGCAGGCGCAAGGCAGCACCGTGTACACCCGCGTGCTGGCACGGGTGCGCGAAATGGCGCTGCTGGTGCTGCAAATGCAGGGCTGGCTGGCCGCCATCGAGCTGGCCGCGCCGTTCCAGACCGCCCTGCCCGCCCACCCGCTGTACGCGCGCGGCGAAGGCCTGACCGAAGCCGCGCGCGGCATGCTGGGCCACTGGGTGA
>JAIXTB010000333.1 GCA_027484385.1 Neisseriaceae bacterium
ACCAGCTCGGCCGGGCGCACCCGCAGTGCACCATGGCGTGCCATATAGTCCATCTCGCCGTGATAAGCTGCGGCCAACCAGCTAGCCAGCTGCTGCTCGGCTGCGGGCGGCAGCACCGCCTGCGTGATGCGCGCCTCGGCAAAACCCAGGTCCTGCGCCCACTGCTTGATTTGGCTGGCCAAATGGCGATAATTCTCGTTTTTACAGGATATTCCACTCATGGCAACGGATGATACCAGTGTCGGGGCCGGCTACCTTGCCGATGAAGCGGCTACTTTGCAGCTGGGCCATCAGCTAGCCAGCGCGCTGTCCGGCGGGCTGCAGCTACAGCTGGATGGCAACCTGGGGGCCGGCAAAACCACGTTCACGCGCGGCCTGCTGCAGGGCCTGGGCTATCACGGGCGGGTAAAAAGCCCAACCTACACGCTGGTAGAAAGCTACACGCTACCGGCACTCACTCTGCACCATTTCGACCTTTACCGCTTTAACGACCCGGAAGAATGGTACGACGCCGGCTTTGCCGATTACTTTGCCGACGATACCCTCTGCGTGATCGAATGGCCCGACAAAGCCGCCGGCGTGCTGCCCGAGCCGGATCTGGTACTGAAACTTAGTGTGGATGGCGATGGTCGCAGCTATCGCCTTCATGCCCACAGTGAAACAGGACACGTATGTCTCAAGCGCTTCATGACGCACTGCGCCGCAAGCTGATCGGCGCGGCAGCGGCCACCTTTCTGCTCACCGTCAGCCGAGCTGGCCTGGCTGCCGGCAGCCAGATCGTGGCAGTACGGGTGTGGCCATCGTCTACCTACACCCGCCTGACCATCGAGGCGGGCAGCGAGATCCGCTACAAGCACTTTGCCCTGGCCAACCCGAACCGGCTGGTCATCGATTTGGAAGACGTACAGCTCACCGGCGTCCTGCAGGATATCAGCGGGCAGATCCAGTCTGCCGACCCGTTCATCCGCACCGCACGCGCCGGCCAGTTCAACGGCAACACCGTGCGCCTGGTGCTGGACCTGCGCAACGAGGTAAAGCCACAGATTTTCTCGCTCAAACCGGTGGGCGAATACCAGCACCGCCTGGTAGTAGACCTGTACCCGGCCAACGCGCAGCAGGATGACCCGCTGCTGGCCCTGCTTCAGGACTACAACAAAGGCCAGCTGGACAACAACGCCCCGCGCGGCAACAAGGGCAAGACCGACCCCGCCCGACCCGTGGTGATCATGATCGACCCGGGCCACGGCGGCGAAGACCCTGGTGCAGTCGGCCCCAGCGGTACACGCGAAAAAGACGTGGTGTTGCGCATTAGCCGCCAGCTGAAAAAGCTGGTGGATGCCGAAAAAAACATGAAGGCCTACCTGACGCGTGACGAGGATGTGTTCCTGCCACTGGGCGTACGGGTAGCCAAAGCACGCAAGATCGGCGCCGACCTGTTTATCTCGGTACACGCCGACGCGGTAGAAAACCGCACCGCGCGCGGCTCCTCCGTGTTTGCCCTGTCAGAAAACGGCGCGACCAGTACCATGGCGCGCCTGCTGGCCAAAACACAGAACGATGCCGATATGATTGGCGGGGTAAAAATTGCCGGCAAAGACAAATACCTGGCACATACCCTGTTCGACCTGACCCAGACCGCCACCATCAACGACAGCCTGAAACTGGGCAAAGCCGTGCTGGGCAAAATGGGCAGCCTGAACAAGCTGCACAAGGAAAAGGTAGAGCAAGCCGGCTTTGCGGTACTGAAAGCACCGGATATTCCGTCCATCCTGGTAGAGACCGCCTTCATCAGCCACCCGGAGGAAGAGCGCAAGCTGGTTGACCCGGCATTCCAGCAGGACATGGCCGAAGCCATCATGTCCGGCGTACGCACCTACTTTGCGCAGGGCGCGGTCATCGCCCGTACCTGAGGTTGGCCAGATGCGGCCAACCATGAAAAAGCGCTGCCCAGGCAGCGCTTTTGCTTTTGTGCGGTGCAATACAGCCTAGAGCGAGTCCAGCTCTTTCATCGGGTCATCGCCGGACACCGGCACACGATATTCTTCGTTGGCCCACTGGCCCAGATCTATCAAGCGGCAGCGTTCGCTGCAAAAGGGGCGGAACGGGCTTTGCGGGCCCCACGGCACGGCTGCCTTGCACTGCGGGCACGCCACGGTACGTGTTGTTGTCATGGTTAAAACTTGCAATAGGTCAGGGTGAAATCCACGTCATCCTCTACCTGGCGCGCACGAACTTCGCCAGTGGCAGCGTGGATGAAACGGACATTGATGGCGTATTTATTGGCCGACACTTCCGGCACGATCTGCAGGCTACGGTCGAAACCCACACGGATAAGCTGCACGACTTTGCCGCCGGACATCTGCTGGAACGCCCCCCGCCGGGCGGTGTAAGCGTGCGTCTTGCCACTATCACGCAGCAGCTTCAGCAAAATGTTGGCCGCAGCCGCCGTCGGCATCAGTGGCGCAGCCCAACGCTGCAGGTCGGCACGGCGCTGCTCGCTATCACGCTGTAGCCACAAGTGATACGACGGCAAATCATACTGGCAGGTACCCCCCGGAATCACGGAGCGCTGCTTGATCGCCATCAGCCATTCGTTCTCGCGCAAATGCTGGCCAAACTTGCCGGTGATCTCCAGCAGGCTGCTCATGGTACGCTCGATCTCTTCCAGCTGCGCTTCCAGCGCTTCCTGCTGCACAACCGGGTTATCACGCAGTGATTCGAGATTCAGCTTCTGACGCTCCAGCTCTTGCAGCAGGTCAGACTTCAGCTCGGTACGCCCGGCAGCCTCCAGCACCTCGAACAGCGACATCAGCGCAGCATGGTGCGCATAGCTTTCTTGCTGGGCAATGAAAAACACCAGACGCTGGTATACCTGCTCCAGTCGAAGCAAAGTGCGAGTACGTTCTACTAAGGGAAACTCGAAACTGGTCACAGCAGCTGTCCGTTGATTAGATGTCATGCCGGATCGGCAATGCCAAAGCAGGCTAGATAATAACGATGTTTGGCAGCAACTAGAAGCGCAAGCTCGGCCAGATCGCCATTGTTGGGTAAAACATCGTCCGCTAGGGCCAAACGCTGTTCCCGGCTCATCTGCGCAGCAATGATGGCACGCACTTGCGCCTCGGTCATGCCATTGCGCGCCATGACCCTTTCAATTTGCGTGGGTACAGCACAATCCACCAGCAAACTGCGGGCAATATGCTGCTGGTAACGCTGGCTTTCAAACAGCAAAGGCACCGCCAACAAACAGTAAGGTGCCGACAGCTGCGCCAGCTGACGCAGGCTTTCGGCATGAATCATCGGATGCAAGATACCTTCCAGCACTTGCCGCTGTGCTGGCAGGGCAAACACCAGCTCGCGCATGGCAGCACGGTTCATCGCACCGTCAGCCTGCTGCATGCCGGCACCGAATGCCGCCACGATGGCTGGCATGGCTGCACCACCCGGCGCGGTTAGCGTGTGGGCCACGGCATCGGTATCCACACAGGGGATGCCATGCCCGGCAAACAGCCTGGCTACGGCACTTTTGCCACAGCCAATGCCGCCCGTCAGCCCCACTACCGGGCTAGGCACCGGTATACCAAGCCACAATCGGCTTGCCCCAGACAAAAGCAATCATGCCGGCAGCCGCCAGATAAGGGCCAAACGGCATGGCTTGACCACGATCGTGGCGCTGCAGCGCCATCATCAGCAGGCCAAACAGCGCCCCGACCAGCGAAGAGAGCAACACGACCAGTGGCAGCATGCTCCAGCCTAGCCAGGCCCCCAGTGCGGCCAACAGTTTGAAGTCGCCATAGCCCATGCCCTCTTTACCGGTAGCCAGCTTGAACAGCCAGTAAATACTCCACAGGGTCAGATACCCGGCCATGGCCCCCACCACTGCATCGGCTAGAGGCACCGTTATCCCCAGCAGGCTGAACAGCAAGCCCGCCCACAGCAACAACAGGGTCAGGTCATCAGGCAGCAATTGTGTCTTGGCGTCGATCAGCGCTAGCGCTAGCAGCAACATGCTGAAGCAACATGCGGCCAACCATGGCAAGCCCAGCCCCAGCTGTGCGGCAAAAGCAGCAAACACCACACCGGCAACCAGTTCTACCAGCGGATAGCGCCACGTAATAGCCCCGCCACAACTAGCACAGCGACCGCGCTGCCACAGGTAGCTCAGCACCGGGATGTTCTGCCAGGCACGGATAGGCGTGTGGCAGTGCACACAGGCGGAAGGTGGATAAAAAAGGTTGTAGTTGGCCGCAGGGGCAGGCTCCTGACCCAGCAATGCTGCACACTCCTGCTGCCACTGACGCTCCAGCATCAATGGCAAGCGGTGTATCAGCACATTCAGAAAACTGCCTACCAGCAAGCCCAGCACCAGCGCAAAAGCAATCTGCCACGCAGCAGGCAATAACATCAGTCCATCCAGCATTAGCCCACCACCTGACCCATCTTGAAAATCGGCATGTACATTGCCACCACCAGGCCACCAATCAGCACGCCCAGAATCACCATGATCATGGGCTCCAGCAGGCTGGACAGCGCGGCTACCGCGTTATCGACCTCTTCTTCATAAAAGTCAGCCACCTTGTCCAGCATGTCATCCAGCGCACCGGACTCTTCGCCGATCGAGGTCATTTGCAGCACCATATTGGGAAACAGGTTGCTGCGCTGCATGGAAAAATTCAGCGTAGAGCCGGCACTGACATCGGCCTGGATAATTTTGGTGGCATCCGCGTACACCTGGTTGCCGGCCGCACCAGCCACCGAATCTAGCGCCTCCACCAAAGGCACACCGGCGGTAAACAGCGTAGACAGGGTGCGAGACCAGCGCGCAATAGTGGCTTTACGCACGATCTCGCCAATAATGGGCACGCGCAGCAGCAAGCGGTCTGCGCTGACCTGCATGGACGGCGAGCGCTTGTAGGCGGTCACCAAGGCCCAGATCGTGCCGCCTATCCCGCCAAAAATCAGCCACCAATACTCGACAAACAAGTCGGACAGCCAGATCACCAGCTGGGTTGGCGCCGGCAAATCGGCACCAAAGCTGGAAAACAGCTCTTTGAACGCAGGAATAACGTAGATCAGGATCACGGCAGTGATCACAAAGGCGGTAACGATAATGGCCGACGGGTAAATCATCGCCGATTTGATCTTGCCCTTGATGGCAATGATTTTTTCTTTGTAAGTCGCCAGCTTGTCCAGCAGCGAATCCAGCACACCACCGGTTTCACCGGCAGCAATCAGATTACAAAACAGACTATCGAAGTACACCGGATATTTGCGAAAGGCATCGGCCAGGTTGCTACCGGTTTCCACCTCGGAGCGCACATCCAGCAAAATCTTGGTAAAAGCCGCGTTGCTGTGCCCCTTGGCGCTAATGTCGAACGCCTGCAACAGCGGTACGCCAGCTTTCATCATGGTAGCCAGCTGCCGGGTAAACAGGGCTACGTCCCGCTCGGTAATACGCTTGCCAAAACCTGCCCGTTTTTTGCTGACCTTGGTGGCATTGATACCCTGGCGGCGCAACTGCGCTTTGGCCACCGTCTCGGACTCGGCACGAATCTCTCCCCGGATCACCTTGCCGGTCTTGTCCTTGCCTTCCCAGTTCCAGATCGCCGAGGAGGGCTTTTTCAGTGCAGCTTCCGCCATAGTGCCGGTTTACTTTCTATTATTCGTTGGTAACGGCTTCAATTTCAGTCAGCGAGGTCACACCTCGCTTGACCTTCAGCAAGCCTGCGTGACGCAAATCGACCATGCCCTCTTTTTTGGCCAGATCGGCAATATCGATAGCGTTACCGTCCGACATAATCAAACGCACCATAGCGTCGGTAATCGGCATCACCTCATAGATACCGGTTCGCCCTTTATAGCCAGAACCACGACACTCGTCGCAGCCCACCGGGCCATAAGGCTGCCAGCTGCCATCCAGCTCTTCTTCGGCGAAACCGGCACGCAGCAGCGCCTCGTGCGGGATATCCACCGGCTTTTTGCAGTGGCTGCACAGCTTGCGCGCCAAACGCTGTGCCATGATCAGCAAGACCGAACTGGCAATATTGAAGGGGGCCACGCCCATGTTCAACAAGCGGGTCAGCGTAGCCGGTGCATTATTGGTGTGCAGGGTGGAAAACACCATGTGGCCGGTCTGGGCGGCTTTAATGGAAATATCTGCTGTTTCAAAGTCGCGAATCTCACCCACCATGATCACATCCGGATCCTGACGCAGAAACGAGCGCAAGGCCGAGGCAAAGGTCAGACCCGCACGCTCGTTCACATTCACCTGGTTGATACCCGGCAAGTTGATTTCCACCGGGTCCTCTGCGGTAGAAATATTGGTATCTGGCTTGTTCAGAATATTCAGACAGGTATACAGGGAAACCGTCTTACCACTACCCGTCGGCCCGGTTACCAACACCATGCCGTAGGGTCGCTCAATGGCACGCAACAGCAAGGCTTTCTGGCTGGGCTCAAAGCCTAGCTGCTCGATATCCAGCGAGGCGGCTGAGGCATCCAGAATACGCATCACGATTTTCTCGCCGTACAGCGTGGGCAGAGTACTCACCCGGAAGTCTACCGCTTTGGTACTGGAAATCTTCAGTTTCAGACGGCCATCCTGCGGTACGCGCTTTTCAGAAATATCCATGCGCGAGACCACCTTGATACGCGAGGCGATCTTTTCT
>JAIXTB010000119.1 GCA_027484385.1 Neisseriaceae bacterium
CGGCCGCCTGGCGCGTTTTGCCACGGGTTTTCGCGAGCAGGTGAAAGCGCGCTTCAGTAATGTGGAAGAGCGCCGTGCGTTCTGGGAGGCCGTGCTGGAAGGGCCCTTGGCCGAGCAGGTCATGAATGGCGATGAAACGGCCGCTCGTGAAGACATGCAGCGCAGGTTGGCCGCAGCGGATGCGGCGCCAGCAGGTGCGGTGTATTTGGTAGGGGCCGGGCCGGGCAACCCGGATCTGCTGACCTTTCGTGCCTTGCGGCTGATGCAGCAGGCCGATGTGGTGTTGTACGACAACCTGGTGGCGCCCGAGCTGCTGGAGCTGGTACGCCGCGACGCCGAGCGCGTGTTTGTCGGCAAACAGCGCGCCAACCACACCTTGCCGCAGGAAGACATCAACGCCCTGCTGGTGCGCCTGGCACAGGAGGGCAAGCGCGTGTTGCGCCTGAAAGGCGGCGACCCGTTTACCTTTGGCCGTGGCGGCGAAGAAATTGCCCTGCTGGCGGCGCACCACATACCGTTTGAAGTCGTGCCTGGCATTACCTCGGCCAGTGGCGCGGCCGCCTACGCTGGCATCCCGCTGACACACCGCGACCATGCGCAGTCGGTGACCTTTGTCACAGGTCATAAAAAGGACGGTAGCATTGCGCTAGACTGGCCGGCCCTGACGCGGGACAACCAGACCGTGGTGGTGTACATGGGGCTGGCCATGGCGGAGGAACTTTGTAAAGCATTCATTAGTCATGGCAAAGCCGCTACCACGCCGGCTGCTGCGGTGGAGCAAGCCACGACACCCCGGCAAAGAACGGTGCTGGGGACACTGGAAACCTTGCCTGCCTTGATTCGTGCGAATAGTATCAGCTCACCTGCATTGATCATCGTAGGTGAAGTGGTGTCGCTGGCGCCGCAGCTGGGCTGGTATCGCAGTGCAGTAAACGGCGTCTGAAGGCGCAGCTTCCAGGAGCTACCCGCCGGGTAGTGTTTGACGCGTTGGCAACAGCCGGCATGTGCCGGGGTGAAGAATATGGTTGGTGTACTACTAATTTCGCATGGCAATCTGGGTTTGAGCCTGGCCGACTGTGCCCGTCACGTGCTGGGCCGGGTACCGGACAATCTGGCTATCATGGGCGTGGAAAAACACGACGACCCCGAGGCCAAGCGCCAGGAGGCCCAGGCGCTGATAGATCAGCTGGAACAAGGGGACGGTGTGGTATTGCTTACCGATATGGTAGGGGGCACACCGGCCAACATTACCGGCCGCCTGGTACAGGCCGGCCGGGTCGAAGCCGTGGCAGGGGTCAACCTGCCCATGCTGGTACGGGCGCTGAGTTACAGCAGCCAGCCACTGGAAATCGTGGTCAGCAAGGCTATTACCGGGGGCCTGGAAGGGGTCTTCTATATGCTTCCGGAGGGGAATCATGCAAAAACAACAAATTGAAATTATCAACAAGCTGGGTTTGCACGCGCGTGCTTCCAGTAAATTTACCCAGATTGCCAGCCGTTTCAAGCCTGCGGTCTGGATTGCCCGTATCGGCCGCCGTGTTAATGGCAAAAGCATCATGGGGGTGATGATGCTGGCTGCAGCGAAAGGCGCGCAGGTAGAGCTGGAAACCAATGGTGAGGACGAGGATCTGGCCATGGCGGCGTTGGTCGAACTGATCAACAACCGCTTCGACGAGGCGGAATAAACGCCCGCGACAATAAACAGAAAAGCAGGGGAGCGAGCATGAGTATCGTGTTGCACGGTGTACCGATCGGCGGCGGCGTGGCCATCGGGCGCGCGCATTTGCTGTCGCAGAGCATGGACGACGTCGTGCATCTGGCGCTGGAGGACAGCGAGATCGCCGCCGAGCAGCAGCGCTTCGATAGCGCTGTGCGCGATACCCGCAAGCAGCTGGAGCTGCTGTGGGGCAGCATCCCCGAAAATGCCCCGGCCGAGCTGGGGGCATTTTTGTCCTTGCATATCATGTTGTTGTCCGATGTCACCATCTCGCGCGACCCGCGCGACCTCATCGAAAGCCAGCGCTGCAATGCCGAATGGGCGCTGAAGCTGCAGTGCGACACCCTGGTCGAACAGTTTGACGCGATCGAGGAAGACTACCTGCGCGAGCGCAAGCACGATGTGCTGCAGGTGGTGGAGCGCATCTTCAAGAACCTGGCCGGCCACAGTACCGATTTGCAGTTTGTCGAAGACATGGACGAAGACGCCATTCTGGTGGCGCACGACCTGTCTCCGGCCGATATGGTGTATTTCAAGGATTCCAGCGTGGCCGCGTTTGTCACCGACGTGGGCGGGGCCACCAGCCACACCGCCATTCTGGGCCGCAGCCTCGACCTGCCGTCGGTGATTGCGCTGCACCATGCGCGCGAGCTGATCCGCGAGGACGAGCTGATCGTGGTGGATGGCCAGCAAGGCGTGCTGATCATCAACCCGGAAGAAAGCGTGCTGGCCGAGTACCGCCGCCGCCAGCGTAACTGGATAGAAGCACGACGCAAGCTGTCCAGCATCCGCAAGACCGATGCGATTACCCAGGACGGCACGCCCATCGAGCTACTGGCCAATATCGAGCTGCCGCAGGATGCGGCCAACGTACTGGAATCCGGTGCCGTCGGGGTTGGGCTGTTCCGTAGCGAGTTCCTGTTTCTGGGTCGCGACAGCCTGCCGTCGGAAGACGAGCAGTTTGCCGCCTACCGCGAGGTGGCCGAGGCCACACGCGGTGCCCCGGTTACCGTTCGTACCATGGACCTGGGCGCAGACAAAAACCCGCGCTGGCTCAACCACGGCGCCGCTGAAAACCCGGCACTGGGCCTGACCGGCGTGCGGCTGTGCCTGGCCGAGCCGCTGATGTTCCGTGCGCAGCTGCGTGCGCTGCTGCGCGCTACCGTGTACGGCAAGATCCGTATCCTGTTCCCCATGATCAACGGCCTGGGCGAACTGAAACAGGCGCTGGCGCAGCTGGAGTACGCCAAGAAAGAGCTGCGCGAAGAAAACATCCCCTTTGCCGACAAGGTAGAAGTCGGCGCCATGATCGAGATCCCGTCTGCCGCGCTGGTGGTGGGCAGCTTTGTCAAATACGTGGACTTCCTGTCTATCGGTACCAACGATCTGATCCAGTACACGCTGGCGGTAGACCGTAACGATGATTCGGTCAGCCACCTGTACGACCCGGTGCACCCGGCGGTGTTGAAGCTGATTTCCCACACCATCAAGACCGCTACCAAAGCTGGCGTGCAGGTGTCGGTATGCGGCGAGATGGCGGGCGACGAGCGCCTGACCCGATTGCTGCTGGGTATGGGGCTGCGCCGCTTCTCCATGCACCCGGCCAACCTGCTGGCCGTCAAACAGAATGTGCTCAACAGCCATCTGGATACCCTGGCCCCGCAGGTCGCGCGTATCCTGCGCAGCGAAGACCCTGATAGAATCGCTGACTTGTTGACACAACTGAATGCCGGGCCGGACGCCTGATCCGGCTTTTTTCTTTTCATGCTCATAGACGCCATCGATCTGACTGCCGTGCGCCGCGTATTGCTGATCAAGCTGCGCCACCACGGCGACGTGCTATTGTCCTCGCCGGTCTTGTCGGCGCTGAAGACGCACGCCCCGCACGCCGAGATAGACGCGCTGGTGTACCACGACACGCGCGAGATGCTGTCCGGTCACCCGGCGTTGTCGCAGCTGCACACCATAGACCGGCAGTGGAAAAAGTTAGGCCCGCTGGGCCAGCTGCGTGCCGAGTGGCAGCTGCTGTCGGCGCTGAAAGCGCGTCAGTACGACCTGGTGATCACCCTGACCGAGCACAACCGCGGTGCCTGGCTGGTCCGCCTGCTCAAGCCGCGCTGGTCGGTAGGGCCGCACGGCCCTTATGGGCGCTTCTTTAAAAAAACCTTTACCCACCGCTACTTGCAGGTGCCGGGTAACCGCCGCCACACCGTGGAAATCCACCTGGATGCCTTGCGTCGTATCGGTATTTACCCCGCGCCAGACGCCCGCCGCCTCACGCTAATGCCGGGTGCTGACGCCGAGGCTAGCCTGGCGGCCAAGCTGGCCGCATCGGGCTTGGCCCCTGGTGGTTATGTACTGGTGCATCCCACCTCGCGCTGGCTGTTCAAAAGCTGGCCGGCAGACAAAATGGCCGAGCTGATCAACCAGCTTACCGCCCGTGGCGAGCAGATCTTGCTGACGGCGGCCCCTAGCGCGGACGAAATGGCCATGCTGGCCGACATTACCGCGCGTTTGCAGCGGCCGGTTACCAGCCTGGCAGGCCAGCTCAGCCTGAAAGAGCTGGCTGCCGCCATTGCCGCGGCGCGTTTGTATATTGGTGTGGACTCCGTCCCCATGCATATTGCCGCCGCGGTGCAAACGCCCTGCGTGGCCTTGTTTGGCCCGTCCGGCGATATCGAATGGGGCCCGTGGCAGGTCGCACACCGCGTGGTAGCGGCCAACATGGCCTGCCGCCCCTGTGGCAATGCCGGTTGCGGTGGCAGCTGGCGCAGCGAATGTCTGGAAAAAATCAGCGTGCAGCAGGTGTTGGCCGCGGTAGATAGCCTGCAAGAGGAGCTGGCATGAAGCGTATTGCCATCATCCGCCAGAAATTTAACCCCGCCGGTGGTGCCGAGCGCGTGGTGAGCGCCATCCTGCGCCAGCTACAGGGCCATGCTGCGCTGCATACCTTGTTGATAAACCGGAAATGGGAAGCGGTGCCGGGTATCGAGGCGCATAGCGTCAACCCGTTTTATCTGGGCAGTGTGTGGCGGGACTGGAGCTTTGCCCGCGCTGCGCGCCGCTTGTGGCAGGCGCTGGACGCGGCACTGGTGTTATCGCACGAGCGCATTCCCGGCTGCCATGTGTATCGCGCGGATGATGGCGTGCACGCAGCTTGGCTTGCGGTGCGCCGCCAGCGCGGCGGCATCGGCGCCCGCGTGGCGATGGCGCTGAACCCTTACCACCACTACATGCTGGCCATGGAGCAGCGCATGTACCGCGACCCGGCGTTTCGCGGCGTGGTGTGTATCTCCGAGATGGTCAAGCGCGACGTGATGCAGTACACCGGCCTGCCGGCCGAGCGTTGCCACGTTATCTACAACGGCATCGACAGCGCGTTTTTCAACCCGCAGGATGCCCGCACCCAGCGCGATAGCCTGCGCCAGCAATACGGTTTAAGCGCCGACGCACCGGTGTTGCTGTATGTCGGCTCCGGTTTCGAGCGCAAAGGCCTGGCGCAGGCCCTACACGCCATCGTGCCTCACCCCGAGGTGCAGTTGGTGGTGGTGGGCAGTGATAAGAAAAGCCGGCATTACCAAACGTTAGCCCGGGAGCTGGGTGTGGCGGGGCGCGTGCATTTTGCCGGCGCCCAGCGCGATGTGCGCAGTTACTACGGTATGGCTGATGGCTTCATCCTGCCGTCCATCTACGAGCCATTTGGCCTGGTGGTGGCCGAGGCCATGGCCTGTGGCCTGACGGTGCTTACCAGCACGCGTTGCGGTGGCGGCGAGCTGCTGCAGCCGGGGCAAACCGGCTGGCTGGCCGCGCCTGATGCCACGGACGAATGGCAGCACAATGTAGGGCAATGGTTGGCCGCACGCGCTAGTTGGCCGCAGATGGGTGCGCAAGCGCGCCAGGCCGTGCTGCCCTATACCGAGCAGCGCATGGTAGGGCAGATGCTGGCTTTGTTCGCCCGGCTGTTGCCTGACGCGGAGGGCCTGGCATGAAAGGGCGCTTTCCTGGCCGTGTGCTGATTTTTGCTACCTTGTTGTTCCGTTTGCCGTGGCAATGGCTGCGGCGCAAACCGCAGCCGCACACCGTGCAGCGCATCCTGGTGCTGCACCAGTTTTTGCTGGGCGACGCGCTCATGGCGACCAGCTTGCTGGCCAAGCTGCGCGAGCGTTTCCCCGCTGCGGACATCGTGCTGGCCTGCCCGCCACTGCAAGCCGGCTTGTACGACAGCCGCCCCTACGGTGTGCGTGCCATCCCGTGGCACCCGCGTGACTTTGCCAGCATCCGGCGCCTGTTTGCCCTGCCGCGTGTCGATATGGTTTACCTGATGGGCGAGAACCGCCTGAGCTACCTGGCCCGCGCCATCGGTGCGCGCTGGATTGTGGGCTTTGACGGCGAGATACCGCATTACAAAAACTGGCTGGTGGATGAGCGCATCCCCTACGCCGATGAGCCGGAGTCTTGGGCTGATACCGCTTGCAGCTTGGTGCCTGGGGCGGAGCCAGTCGCTTATCGTCTGTCGGACTGGCCGCTGCCGCAGCCACCAGCGCTTGGCTTGCCTGCCCACTATGTGGTACTGCATGTGGGTGCCAGTGCGGCAAACAAATACTGGCCTGCCGAGCGTTGGCTGCTGGTGGCAAATGAAGTGCGCCGGTACGGCATGACGGTAGTTTGGTCTGCAGGGCCCGGCGAGGGGCACTTGGTCGATGCGCTGTCTCCGCCAGAAGGGGACTTTGTGATCTGTGGCACGTTGACCTTACCCCAGCTGCGGGCAGTATTGGGGGGGGCGCGTGCCTGTGTGTCCCCGGATACGGGGATTGCCCACCTTGCCAAGACCGCTGCTGTTCCGCTACTCATGCTGTTTGGCCCGGGTAGCCCGGCTATCTTTGGCACCAGCCGTTTTTTCCGTCATGCCAAGTGTCTGACAGCCGGTGCCAGGCTCTTTCCTTGCCGCAATCAGCGGGATGTCCATCATCGCAAAGTAGAGTGGGCGCTACGCTGCTCCCGCCCCCCTGGCTCGGGTGCCGGCCAGTGTCGGCAGTCGCAATGCATGAATGCAATCAGTTCGGAAGAGGTTATCGGGCTGTTGCAGGTGCTTTTCAGGGATGACTCAGAATGCTGACAAATATTTTGACCGTATTGGTTGCCTTGTTTTTTGCCACGGCCATGACTGTCAAAGGTGCGGGGAATGCTTTGGTGTTACTCATCGGCCTGATTTCACTACCACTATTGCGTCGCTCTGGAGTAGAAGCTTCGCGGCTAGTTCTGTTCTGGGCGTTATCTGCCATTGCTGTCTTCACTGTGTTGCAGCTTTTGGCTGGATTTGATGGCGTCACGATCAAGAGCCTGGATGCACCATTACGTTTTGTTTTTGCAGCTTTGGGTCTGTGGGGATTGAGCCGGGTGCCATCTCGTCATCTGATGCGTGCGCTGTGGGGGATCCCGCTTGGGGCGCTGGGGCTGGGGTTGTGGGGATGGCTATCGACACATGTCCAAGCGTTTGCCTGGGATGGCCTCTCCCGGGGGTGGAACGGTTTCAGCAACCCGATACCATTTGGTGTTTATTCGGCGCTGTTTGCATTCTGGGTATGGATCCTGCCAACAAAGCAATGCAGGGTAACGCTTCAACAGCAGCGGCTCATGTATTGCGTGCAGGTGCTTGGTGTCTTGGCCGCTTTCATGGCAGTGTATTACTCGGGAACACGCGCTGCCCAACTGGTTAGTTTGCCATTGTTGAGCTTACTGCTTGTGTACTTTTACAAAGTCGCTAGGCGTACCATCGCGTGGTTGCTGCCGGCAGTACTGCTGGTATCCGTTTTGCTCTTGGCATTCTCACCCGACAAGTTTAGTGTGCGTTTTCGGGAGGGATTCTCAGAGATTGCCAACCACGAGACTAGTCATGGCACATCGATGGGATTGCGTTTGAGTATGTGGCAGTACGGTGGGCAACTAGTACTGGCGCATCCGATAACTGGCGTTGGCAAGCAGGGTTACTATCGTGAAGTGAGCAAGCTGCAGAACGACCCGACACCGCTGCGACTGATCAGTACAGCTCCTCATCCTCATAACGACATTCTCAACTTGGCGGTTGAGTTTGGCGTAATAGGCATTGCGCTAGGACTCGCAATATTTATGGTGCCAGGCATGCTGTTCCGGCGTTACCTGTCCCACCCGGACCCTGTTCTGGCTTTTGCCGCGCTGGCTGGCATGATGGTGGTCGTCTGCCAGTTTGTGGCCAGTTTGTTTGATGCCTACTTCTGGATCGTGTCACAGACCTCTTTTTACGGTCTGAGCGTGGTGATTTTTGCCAGCATGATATTCAGCCGCAAGCGGGAGCTGGGGCAGATATGAGCAAGGCGATTCTTTTCACCGAATCCTCCCCCAATGTCGGCGGGCAAGAGCTGCAGCTGATGCAGCAAATGCGCCAGCTGGCCTTGCTGGGCTACCAGCCGGTGCTGGCTTGCCGGCCTGGCAGCCGGGTGGCTACCGTAGCGCAAGAGCAGGGCTTGCAGGTGTTGCCGGTGCGTTTCCGTAACAGCGTGCATTTGCCATCCATTGCCATTCTGCGTCGCTGGATCGCCACGTGTCAGCCCCGGCTGGCCATCTGCCATAGCGGGCACGATAGCAACAACCTGGCCATTGCGGCACGCTTGGTATGCCGCCGCCCTTTCCTGCTGCGTTCGCGTACCTATCAGCCGGGCAAGGCGTCAGCGTGGTCGTATAACCAGCTGGTGGATGCCACCATGCTGCCTAGCCAGTATCTGCGCGATGCCCTGCTGCAGAACCCGGCTATCCGGGCGGACCGTTTGCACGTGGTGTACCCGGGTATCGACTTTGATCGTATCGACCGCGATGCCCATACTGCTTTGCCCCTGCCGGTACAGCAGTGGCTGGGCGAACACCCCGGCCCACTGCTGGTGCAGGCTGCCATGCTGCGCGGCGAGAAGGGCCACCAGACGATTTTGCAGGCCATGGCTTTGCTGCGGGAACGTTGGCCGCAACTGCGCTATGTCATTGCGGGTGAAGGCCCGGAGCTTGCGCATTTGCAGTCAGAAATCACCCGTCTTGGCCTGGCAGAGAATGTCTTGTTAGCCGGGATGGTGCAGCCGGTGGCGGCTTTGCTGGCCAGGGCCGACCTGGTACTGATGCCGTCCAGCTACGAGCCATTGGGCATGTCGCAGATCGAAGCGCTCGGCTTGGGCGTGCCCGTACTGGCCAGTCGTACCGGCGGTATTCCCGAAACCATTACCGACGGGCAAACCGGCTGCTTGCTGCCGCCGGGTGAGGTGCAGGCCTGGGCCAGCGCCATTGACCATGCCTTATCGCACCCAGACAAGATGCAACGCCTGGCCCAGGCGGGATGCCAGGACGTGCGCCACCGCTTTTCACCCCATACCAATACTGCCCGCCTGCTGACGCTGGCAGGGTTGGCCGCAACTGCCGTGAAGTGACCATGAACGATTCATTCAACCATAGCTGGCGCGTGTATCGCCGGCTGCTCGCCTACATCCAGCGTTACTGGAAAGTACTGATCCTGTCGCTGATTTCCATGACCATCGCTGCGTTGACCGAGGCGGCGTTTGCCCGCCTGCTCAAACCGCTGATCGATGGCGGTTTTGTCAGCAAAGACCCGGACACCATCCGCTGGGTACCCCTGGCCATCATCGGTGTGTTCATGCTGCGTGGCCTTACCAGCTTTATCAACGAATACACGGCCAGCTGGCTGACTGGCCGCCTGGTGCAGACCCTGCGTGAGGAAATGTTTGCCAAGCTACTGCGCCTGCCGGTGAGCTTTTACGACGAGAGCCAGTCCGGGCGGCTGATTTCGCGTATCGCCAACGACGTGAACCAGGTGACCGAAGCGGGTTTCAACGTGATTACCGTGGCGGTAAAAGACGGGGTCACCACGCTGGGTTTGCTGGCGCTACTGCTGTACACCGATTGGCAGCTCACACTGATCTGCTTTGTGGTGATGCCTGCGGTGACTGCCTGCATGCATTTTGTCGGCAAGCGCCTGCGTGGCCTGGCGCGGGAAAACCAGCTGCGCATGGCCCAGATGACCCAGGTGGTGAGCGAGAGCATCGATTGCCAGAAAGTGGTCAAGATTTACGGTGGCGAAAGCTACGAGATCGGCCGCTTTCACGAAGCTGCCGATGCGCTGCGCCGTAACCAGGTCAAGCAAAGCGCGGCCAGCTCGGCCAATACCGGCGTGACCCAGCTGATGATTGCCTGCGCGCTGGCGGCTATCTTGTATTTCGCCGCGCTGCGTGCACAGCATGGTGACTTCAGTGCGGGCGACTTCATGTCTTTCCTCACGGCCATGATGCTGCTGTTCGCGCCGATCAAACGCATTACCGGTATCTCGCAGGCGCTGCAGCGTGGCCTGGCCGCCGCCGAGACCATTTTCCAGTTTCTGGATGAGCCGGAAGAGAAAAACACCGGTGCGGCCATGCTACACAAGACCCGCGGCGAGCTGGAAGTGGTGAACCTGTCGTTCAGCTACCCTGGTGTAGAGAAGCGCGCCTTGCAGAATATCAATCTGGCCATTCGTGCCGGGGAAACCGTTGCGCTGGTGGGCTCGTCCGGCTCGGGCAAAACCACGCTGGCTAGCCTAGTACCGCGCTTTTACGAGCCAGAAAGCGGCCAGCTGCTGCTGGATGGCAAACCATTGGCAGACTATGCGCTGCCGGCGTTGCGCCAACAGATAGCGCTGGTGAGCCAGGACGTGGTGCTGTTTAACGATACCGTGGCGGCCAACATTGCCTACGGTGCCTTGAATCAGGTCAGCCGCGAGCAGGTTATCGAGGCGGCGCGTGCGGCCAACGCTCTGGACTTTATCGAGGCGCTGCCGCAAGGTTTTGATACCGAGATCGGTGAAAACGGTACCCGACTGTCGGGTGGGCAGCGCCAGCGTTTGGCCATTGCACGTGCCCTGTTAAAAAACGCACCGTTACTGATTCTGGATGAGGCGACTTCTGCACTGGATACCGAGTCCGAGCGCTTGGTGCAGGCAGCACTGGATAACCTGATGAAGAACCGCACCACGCTGGTGATTGCGCATCGTCTGTCCACGATTGAGCAAGCCGATCGCATCGTGGTGATGCATCAGGGCGAGATCGTGGAAACGGGTACCCATCAGTCGCTGCTGGCAGCCGAAGGTTTTTATGCCAGGCTGCATAGCATGCAATTTACGGAATAGCCGATTCATGGCACACCAAACCGCAGCCTGGCGCTGCGGTTTTTTATTTTGGGCGTGGGTTATTGAATGAGCTGCGTGGTTTGAACCATTTTCATGAATAGGAACACCACTGACACAGGATGTGAAAAAGACATTGACATGGATAAAACGACTTTCCTAAGCTGCCTCATCTCATTCATACGGCATGGCGGCGATCTTTGCGTTGCCGCGGTGCGGTGGGGGCACCATGTCTCGCACACAACACGGAATAGGCTTGCTGGAACTGCTACTGGTGATGGCGCTGCTGGTATTGCTATGGAGCTGGTCGGCCGCTCCGTACGCCCGCTTTCAGGAGCAGCAGGCCGTCGATACCCAGTTATCGCGTATTGCATCTAGCTTGATGCGGGTACGTAGCGAGGCGATTACCCGCAACGCCTCGGTACATATCTGCATCGGCAATTTGAAATCAAACCTGGATATCCAGGGCTGCCAGCAGGTGGCCAGAGAAGCCGATGGTTATCGCTTGGGCGAGGGCATTCTGTTCTTTATCGATAACGCGGGCGGCAGGGCGGGCATCTATGACAGAAAGGAAGCTTTCGACGTACTGACTTTACCGCCCGGTGTAAGTCTGCAGCTGTTCAGCAGCGTCCCCAGCTACCGTATACGGTCTAGCGGTGTATTGTCTGCCCATGGCGGTGTCAGCTATACCGCCCGTGGTCTGGCGAGTGGTTTATGTCGGCGTTTGCAGGTGAGTGCCACGGGCTTTCGCCAGGTGAGTGACTGCTGATGGCCAGCCGCGGCTTTACACTGCTGGAGCTGATGATGGCTCTGGCGATCGCCACCATTCTGACCATGTTGGCCGTATGGCGCTATCAGGCCGAGCAAGAGCGTGCAGCCCAGTCCGCCGTAGCAGCACTACTCCAACACAATGCCGTGTTCATGGAGCAGTATTACAGCCAGCATGGCCGTTACAAAGAAACGGCGGCAAGCTGGCCTGACTTGCCCTATACGCAGTACCCGGCGCAGGGGGCGGCACGTTATACGCTGGGTTTTGCCTCTGCCGCACGCAATACCGACAATGGTTATTTTGTGCTGCGTGCGACCGCGGTGGACGCGCAGCTAGGTTATGTCGAGCTGACGCAGACCGGCATCATGAAATACTGCATGCCCGATGGCAGCAAAGAGCGCTGCCGTTTGGCCTAGCTCAGGCCTGGTACATGAACAGGGGTTCGTATGGGGCCAGCTCCTGGCCTGCGGCGCAGATGGTCTGCCAGGATGGCTGGCCGGAAAGTTGTGGCGCCAGCTCTCTTGCCAGCTTGCAATAACCCGGGATGTCACGCAGGTAGGCCAGCGTCTGTAGCAACAGCACCTTGGCCTCCAGGTTATCCGGTTCGCTACGCAATGTATGGCTTAGCACCTGCAAAGCTTCACGGCGTTTGCCGTAGGCCAGGAACACTTCGGCCTCGCCAATGGGGTCGATCAGTCTTTCGCGCGGCGGTACATAGCGCCACGGGCTCAGCCGGTGGCTAAGCAAGCCACATTCCTGGCTGGTTTGTACTTTATCGGCAAGTATTCTGACAAGGCCTAGCATAGCAATCTCCTGAGCGAGTGTTGCTATTCTCCAGCCTTCAGGCAGCGCTGCCTATTCGTAGAAATTCGTAGTATCTGTACGGCGCTATTCGCCGATGAAGCGGCTGTGCAGGGTAGCGTGCAGTACCGTCTCTGGTAGCGTTGCGACAATGGCATGGCCCAGCTCGCGCATCAGCACAAAGCGGATGGCGCCATCGCTCACTTTTTTGTCATGGCTCATGTGTTCCAGCCAGGCCTCGTAGCCCAGGTTGGGGCTGATCGTCGGCAAGCCAGCGGCATGCAGCAAGGCTTCGATGCGGCCAACATCGGCCTCACTCAGATAACCCAGCTGGCGGGAGGCTTCTGCTGCCAGCATCATGCCGGCAGCCACGGCCTCGCCGTGTAGCCAGGTACCAAACCCCAGCCCGGCTTCGATCGCATGGCCAAAGGTATGGCCCAGGTTCAGCAGTGCCCTGACACCGCTTTCGCGTTCATCCTGGCTCACGATGTCGGCCTTCATGGCGCAGCAGCGTCGTACTGCCTCGGCCAGCACGGTTTTGTCCTTGGCGCGTAGCGCTGGCATATTGTCTTCCAGCCAGCCAATAAAGCTGGCATCACCCAGCAGGCCGTATTTGATAACTTCCGCCAGGCCGGCGGACAGCTCGCGCTCAGGCAGCGTATCCAGCAGCATCATGTCCGCGATAACGGCCTTGGGCTGGTAGAACGCACCAATCATGTTTTTGCCAAGCGGGTGGTTGATGGCCGTTTTGCCACCGACAGAGGAATCTACCTGCGACAGGAGGGTGGTGGGTACCTGGATAAACGGAACGCCACGCTGATAGCTGGCCGCAGCAAACCCCACCATGTCGCCAATCACGCCACCGCCCAGGGCAATCAGGGTGGTGCTGCGCTCGCATTTATGGCGCAGCAAGGCGTCAAAAATCAGGTTCAGGGTTTCCCAGGTTTTGAAGTCTTCGCCATCGGGCAGGGTGACGGTGAGAACGCTGACACCGCGCTGCTCCAATGCGGCTTTGAGCGGTGCCAGATAGAGCGGCGCTACGGTGGTATTGCTGATGATCACAGCTTTTTTCTGCTTCAGATGGGGCAAGAGCAGTTCGGCATTATCCAGGATGTGCTGGCCGATATAGATGGGGTAGCGTGTGTCTGGCAGGGTGAGGTTCAGCGTGATCATGGCGTTTAGCGGGTTTTGCTTTGAAGGGATAACAGCCGTTGTTCCAGCCGGTGAATCAGCACGTTTACATTCTGGTGCGAGGTGTCTATCACGATGTCGGCAATTTCACGGTAGAGCGGGTCGCGGATGGCAAACAGTTCTTCCAGCTTGCTGCGCGGGTCGGCGGTTTGTAGCAGGGGGCGGCTTTTATCGTGCTGGGTGCGCGCCAGGATGTCGTCGATCTGGGCGCGCAGGTAGATCACCGTGCCGTGCTTGCGCAGTGCCTGACGGTTTTCCGGTGCCAGGATGGCGCCGCCGCCGGTGGCCAACACAATGCCTTGCTGCTGGCACAGCTCGGCGATGGTATCGCGTTCGCGCTCGCGGAATTTCGGCTCACCCTCGATATCGAAAATCGTGGTGATACGCACGCCTGTACGACGCTCGATTTCATGGTCCGAGTCGTAGAAGGTTTTGCCCGTATGCCTTGCCAGTGTGCGGCCAACCGTGGTTTTGCCGGAGCCCATCAGGCCCACCAGAAAAAAATTGCCTGCCAGTTCCATGGCAGGCATTGTATCGGATGACTTCATAACGTGTCTGCTAGCTTAGCGGCTGATGAACTCATTCTCCACGATACGTGGCGTGATGAAAACCAGCAGTTCGCGGCGGTTGTTGGTATTGGAGCTGTTGCGGAACAATGCACCGACCACAGGCAGGTCACCTAGCAGGGGCACACGGTTTTCTACCGTGTTTTGTTCCTGGATATAAATGCCACCAATCACCACGGTACCGCCATTTTCTACGCGCACTTCGGTATCGACGGTCTTGTTATCGATAGCCGGGTTTTCACCCACTTTCAGCTTGGTGTTGGGGGTGTCTTTGGTGATATTCAGCTTCAGGACAATATCGTCCTCTGGCGTTACCTGCGGGGTAACGGACAGGCTCAGGTTGGCTTTCTTGAAGGTGGTGGACGATTTGCCGTTGTCGTCTACGGTCTGGTAAGGGATTTCCGTGCCTTCCGTAATGGTGGCTTTGGTGCGGTCTGCCGTGAGAATGCGCGGGCTGGAGACCACCTTGCCGCGGTCCTCTGCCTGCATGGCCGACAGCTCCAGGCCGATAATCGAGCTGGCCCCCTTGAAAATGGCTGCAATCGAGGCGCCAGATAGCGATGATGGCAGGCTTACGTTCGGGTTGAAGGTCACGTCACCGGCCGGAATGCCACCAATAGGCACCGTACCACCATTGGCCAGCGAGCCGACTGAGGTATCGCCACCGGCGCGGGTGTATTGCAGGCGTACGCCCAGATCACGCTGGAAGTTGTCTTTGGCCTCGACAATACGTGCTTCGATCAGCACCTGGCGTAGCGGCATGTCTAGCGTCTGAATCACCTTGCGGATTTCTTCGATGACCGAGATGCGCTCGCGGATGATGATCTTGTTGGAGCGCGGGTCAACCAGAATGGCTGCCTTGGTACTGTTACTCGTGCTGCTACTACCCTGTGCCGAGGTACTGCTTTCGCTGTAGAAACCGGCCAGGTCTTTCAGCGCCTCGCGAATCTCTTCAGCGGCGCGGTATTTGATCTGGAACGTTTCGGTAATGATGGGTTCATTGGTGGTGCGCTGTTTTTGCGACTCGGCTGCCTGGCGCTCGATGGCCAGCAGCTCTTCACGCGGGGCGATGCGTACCACGTTGCCTACCTGGCGTTTTTCCAGGTTTTTCTGTGCCAGAATCAAGTCCAGTGCCTGGTCCCAGGGGACGTCTTTCAGGCGCAGTGTCAGCGTGCCATTGACCGAGTCGCTGGTGATGATGTTCATGCCGGTAAATTCGGCAATCACTTGCAGCAGGGAGCGAACTTCCACGTTCTGGAAGTTCAGCGACAGTTTTTCCCCTTTGTAGTTGGCCTTACCTTGCGCCAGCAGTGCAGCTTCTACCTCCTCTGCCGAGCTCTTGCGTACTTCTACTACCAAGCGTTTGTCGGTCTGGTAAGAGGAGTAGGCCCAGTCGCCTTCAGATTGCACGGTGATGCGGCTACCACTGCCTTGGTTGGTGGCATCGATACGGCGTGCCGGGGTGGCAAAGTCGGTCACATCCAGGCGGCGCTCCAGGTGGCGCGGTACTTTTACGCCAGCCAGGTCGATAACGACGGACTTGCCTTCGCGCTTGATATCTACCGGCGTGCTGGCACTGTTCAGGTCGATCAGGATGCGTGCTTCGCCGTTATCGCCGCGTTTGAAATCAATATTTTGTACGACGCCATTCGGCGCCATGGCGTGCGGGGCGGCAGCCACGACAGGCGGCAAAATCTCGGTCGGGGTTTCGGTGCGGCCAACTGCCGGGCTCTGCGGGTTGGCGTTGCTGGGGCCATTCAGGGTGATCAGCAGTTTGTTGTCCTGCAACGCGCTGGTGTACGCGGTGGATTTGCTCAGGTTCAGTACCAGGCGTGCCTTGCCCTGGCCTTCTACCAGCGTGGCCGTATTAAGCAGGCTGGCCGCAAACGGCAGCTGGCTTTTGCCAGTGAGGTTGCGCGTGTCGGGGAAGTCGAAGGCGACACGTGGCGGGTTCGAAATGGCAAAACTGTTGGGCGCGGCAGGCAGGGCGGTATTGAAAGTCAGTGCCAGGACTTGCTGGTCCTGGCTGTTCTTGATCAGCTCGATACCGGTAATACCATTGGCTGCCCATACGGCCTGGGTCAGGCCGGCAAGCAACATGGCACAAGCGAGGTGCGTCAGGGTCATTGTTTTCATGGTGTTTTTCCTTGTTCCTGAAGCAGGTAGAGGCTGTTGTCCTGTTTTACCCACTCGCCGTTCACATCCTCGACAGTTTCTTCCAGTTTGATTTCGGTTTCTGCCACGGCACGCACCATGCCGTAATTGGGGCCGATGAAGCTGCCCACCCGTACACGGTAAATACCACCTTCCGGTGTCTGGATCAGCCCCAGGCGCTCTGATTTCAGTAGCATGGTGCCGACCAGCTTGAGCTTGTCCAGCTCGTAGTTTTCCAGTATTTCGCGCGGCCGGCCGGTGTCGGGCAGGTTGCCGGCGGTGTTCTTGCGCGCTATCTGCAGGCGGTTGGTTTCAAACGGCGAAATCAGGTCTTGCCCGCGGTACTGGTAAGGTTTGTAGGGTTCGATTTGCGGCAAGGGCTCTACCTGGCCGTGCAGGCCGCTACCGGC
>JAIXTB010000114.1 GCA_027484385.1 Neisseriaceae bacterium
AGAGGTATAGGCGTCGCTGATCAGGGTGATATTGGGTTTGGCACACCAGTAATTACGCGGTTTGTTACTGCCATCCAGGCCGTAGGGGTTTTGCCAGTTCACATCCACAGGCAGCCCCATGCCACTATCTACGGAGGTAGCGCTACTGAACGCCGACGTTTTGCCCAGGCCGGCGTAGTAGCGCAGCGCTTCGTACATCATCTCGGCCAGCGGGTTACCCCAGTTACGGCAGTTGCCGATATTGCCCAGGTCGTTGGACAGCTCCCAACCACAACCGTAGGTCCAGTTCGAATTGTTGAAACCCACAACACGCAGTTTGTTCAGCGTGCTGATGATGCCGTTACTGGTGCTAAGGAACTGGCCACTGGTGGTACTGATTTCGTCGCTGATATCGCCAATGTTCTTGCGCAGCACACCGCCGTCCAGTGGCTGGTCAAAGCTGCCGCTCAGCAGGCCAAAGCGCATGCGGTTACTGTCGCCGTACTTTTGCAGCAGGCCGGACGGGCGCAGGCTGCCATCGCTGTATTTCTTGCAATTATCTTCGGGAAAGCTGGCGTCACACACCCTGACCCGTACGTTCAAATTGCTAGGGCTGATCGACACATCACCATTGCCCGCGTTGTAACTGTTACCGGCTACCGGCCGTTCCTTGCTTAGCCAGTTCCATATACTCACAGAGGAAGGCACTTTGACCACGCGCAGCAGGGGGGCATCCGTCTCGGTACCAATGGTGACGTTGGCAAACAAGGTGCGCTCGCCACTAGCGGGCTGCCAGGCGGTCGGCGCGTAACGGCTAAGATCGTACCCGTCCACCGCGATACTGGTGTATTGCTTGCCCCAGGCGTGGGCATCTTGTGGAATGTAGGCCCGCTGCAGCACAACACGGCCGCTGCTCAGGTTGCCGGATACAGCCTCATCCAGATAGCGGCTGCCACCGTATAGCACGCGCCGCAGGGCATCGATACGCGCGGTAGTCAGGTAATTCAGAAAGTCACCAGACCATTGCTCGGTATTGCTGCCGCTATTGCACTGCTTGTTGGATGTCGTCTGCACCGGATCGAAACGGCCACTGCTGTAGACATAGCACTTCTTGCTGTCGAAATAGCCGTAATAGTCAATGCTAGCGGGCTTGTAGCGTGTATCCACCAGGCCGTCACCGTCCAGATCGGACGCGTCGTCGTAGGCTTCGTAGAACAGCTTGTGGTCTTTACCCAGTACCAGCAGGTTTAACGGCGTCTGTGTCGACGCGTTCGTCACCAAGGGTACCGCAGGCACATCCAGCGCCCAGGCTGGGGCGGCGAGCGTCGCCACGACGACAGGCCATAGCAAGACCGCCTCCACCCTGTACCGAGCTTGGCCAGCCCGCTTGTGTAGCAGGCATCCAGATTCCTTCCTTAGCATCCTCTACCCCACACCCTTTGCGCACAGAGACCGACATCGCTTGCAATCAATAAAAAAGCAATAAAAGCTCGCGGGAAAAACGGCCTTGGTTTTTAGCGTTAACTGTCGAATGACAAAGCCAAGATTATCTACCAATCAAGGCCCATGTCATACAGCGTTTCAAGCAGAAGGCAGCAGAACGTACGATGTCAAACAGAGGCAGGCAGTTGGTCGCACCAGTGACAGGAATGCGGCCAACCCTGCCCGCAGGGATGCTGATGGCCAGGGGGCATGCATGCCTGAACCGGGGAGCAGCAGGCAAGAAGCCGGCGGGCCACCTTGCCAGGCGCAGGCCGTGCCTAGGCGGTGGCCAGGCCGGCAGCGTGCTGGCGCGTCTGGCTGGGCGTTTCGCCAAACAGGCGGCGATAGTCGTAGCTGAAGTGGCTGGGGCTGGCAAAGCCCCAGGCGGCAGCCAGATCGTTGATGGGGGTATCGTCCAGCGGGTGGTGGCGTAATGCCTGGCGGATGTGATTAAGACGCAGCGCCCGCAGCCACTGCAGCGGGCTGGTGGCCACGACCTCCTGAAAACCGTTTTGCAAGGTGCGGCGGGTTACATGCAGCTGCTCGCATAGCATCTCGACGGTAGGCAGCGTGTCGGCCGGGCTGGCCGCCAGTGCGCTGGCGGTATTCACCCAGTCCAGATGGCGCTGCTGGATCACACTGCGGCCAACATGGCCCCCACCCTGCCCCTGTACTAGCGCCTGTACCAGCGCGGTGATACTGGCCAGCGCCAGCCGCGACGGCGCCGCACTGTCGGCCGGGCTCGCCAGAATGCTGTCCAGCGCGTAGCACAAGCGGGTGTAGGCCGTTACCGGCAGGGTAAGCGTGCCGCTTTGGCGCCAGGCTGCCGGGGCATGGTGGCCGGTAATCAGCTGCGCGTGCAAGTCCAGCAAGGCGAGCGGCAGCACCATGCCGTAGATCAGGAAACCCGGCGGGGTGCGCAATGTGAAATCGCTGCCGCCAGGCGACAACAGCACCGTGTTTTCCGGCACGCTACGGCCGCAGTAGCGCAGCTGGCCGCTACTGCCGGGGCGCGGGATGCCGAACCATATGGCATCTGGCCACGGCTGGCAGTGCTGCCAGGTTTCACAGGATGAAAACTCGCGAAACAGCTGCAGGCGCGGCAGGCACAGCTCGTCCAGCCGCCCTTGGTAACGCCCGCAGGACAGCTGGGCGTAGTCCTGCTGCCAGCCGGTGATAAAGGCAGCGTGATCGGCCGCGTCTTCGGCCATGCGGGTGGTCAGCTGCATGCTGGCCATGCCGGTCAGTGCTTGCATGGCATCCTCCGTTTATCAAAAACCACACTTGTCCGCAGCAATATTCACACCAGCCCGGCGGCATGACATTGGCTATCCAAAACCGGCAAATTCGCCATGTCTGTGCACGCCCCTGTGCCCGCATG
>JAIXTB010000150.1 GCA_027484385.1 Neisseriaceae bacterium
CGCCGTCGCTGCGCAGCGTTACCTTGCCACCGGTACCGGTGGCAGGCTGGGTATTGATGGCCTGGCTCACCGTGAGCGCGCCGCCGCTTTGCACTACCACACTACCCTGTGCGCCACCGGCTACGGTACGCACGCCGGACACCGCTGCCACCTGGCTGCTCGGTGCGGCCTGCGGGCCGGCCAGGGCCGAGCCCTTGCCCCCGGCGCTACCCACGGTCAGCGCGGTCTTGTCGTGGTAGTCCACGGTAGCTGCTTTGCCGCTGGCGCTGGTGGCAAAGGCTGCCGTCGCCATCTGGTGGCCACCGTTGCTGCTGGCCAGCAGGCTGATCTTGCCATCGCTGCTGCTGACCGACAGTTCACCATTGCTGTCGCCTACCAGCAGGCCGTTGGCGGTATCGGTAATGTCACCATGCGCCTGCAGCTGGATGGCGCCATCGCTACTGCCGCCAATGCCGCGCGTCACGTCGATGGTGTTGGCCAGCAGGATGTTGCCGTTCTGGTTACGCAGGGTCACGGTGCCGCCATTGGCGTTGCTGCCACCCTGGCTCTTGATGCGCTGGCCCACGGTGATGGCACCGTTGGCGCCGGCATTGTGCAGGTAGATTTCACCGCCCTGACCTGCTGCCGCACCCGAGGTATCCAGGCGGCCCTGGCTCAGGTCGATGGCGCCATTGGATTCGATCACCAACGTACCGCCGGCGGTGCTGATGGTCTGCACGCCCTGGCTGTTATCCGTCGCGCTGAAGGTGCCGCCGGTAGACAGCAGGATGTTGCCGCTTTGCGAGGTGATATTGGCACCCGACTGCACCCGCATGGCCGCACTGGCGCGCAGGTCTACCGCGCCACTGCCACTGGCCGACACGGTCTTGTCCACCACCAGCTGGCCGGCACTGACATCCTGATGGATGGCGCTGTTGCCGCTCTTGCTCACCAAGCCGGACAGGTTGGCCGCAGTGCGGGTCAGCGCATTGTCGCCGGGCGTCAGGGCCGCCACACTGCCGATGGTCAGGCTGCCGTTATGCTGGCGCAGCCACTGCTCGCTGCCGCTTTCCACCGCCAGCGTATCGACTGCACTGGTTTCTATGCGGTTGCCGCTGGCACCCACGCTGCCGGCGGCCGAGATCAGCACGCTGCCGCTGGTACGGATTTCATTATTGGCGTCGGCGTCCACGCCGTTGGCCAGCACATTGCCGCTACTGATCAGCTGGATGCGGCGGTCGCCACTGTTGCCGCTGCTCTCTACGCCTGCGGTGCTGTCAAACACGATGTGCTTGCCGCTGCCGCCGGTGCGCAGGTCGATGCTGCCGCCTTGCGTGGCGACGATGTCGCGGTTGATGGCCAGCTGGCCGTCCGCCACGTTCAGGGCGATATTGCCATCGGCGCGAATGCCGGACTGGTCGCTGGCTGCGCCACCAAAGCTGCTGCTGTTGTAAGTGGTTTTACCAACGGTATCCACTTTCACATCGCCACTGCCACTCTGGCGGGTTTTGTGCAGCCATACGTCGCCACCGGCCCCAGCGGCCAGCTTGTCGGCGTCGGCCACTTCAATACGCTTGCCATCGGCGCCAATGGTGCGGCCAGCTTGCAGCAACACATTGCCGGTGGTCTGTACTTCGTTGACCTGGCTGTTATTGGTGGTAGTGCTGATATCACGTGCGGCCACCAGCTGCACGGTGCCGCTGCCGGATGTGGCCTGGCCACCGTTGAACACGATATCGCTGCCGCTGCTACCGGCACGCAGATCTACCGAGCCTGCGCCGCCCGCGCTCACGTTTTTGTCCAGCGTCAGCGCACCGTTGCCGGTAGCAATGGCAATATGGCCACTGCTGGCGGTGCTGACACCCTGCAGCGGGTTAACGCTGTCGTTGGCGGTAACGCTACCCACGGTGAGCGCGCCGCTATTGAAGTACGTCAGGCTCTGGTCGGCACCGGTAATGGTGGCGGCCAGCGTGCCGATATTGTGTACGCCGCTACCGGTAGCCGGGTTGGTCAGCTCGGTGGTATCGCGTGCCAGCAGCTGCAGCTGGTCGGCGCTCAGGCTTACGTTGGCCGTTTCGGTGACTTTGCCTTTGTACGCCTGCAGGGCGATATGCTTGCCGCTGCCGCCGGCTGTTACCGACTGGGTCAGGTTCAGGTCGCCGCCGGTGGCGGTGGTATCTTCGGCTACCGACACTTGTACGTTGCCGTTCTGCGTGGCAATGCCGTTTACCGCCACGTTGGCCGCGTCGGCCACGCTACCCACCTCCAGCGTATCGATATCCTTGTAACTGAACACGCCGCTACCGCTGACCGAGCCAGCCACGGTGTCCACATCGCTCAGCTTGCTGGACAGGTTCACGCCGGACACCGACTGTGCCAGCAGGGCCTTGGCGGTAAGCTTGCCTGCGCCGCTGACGGCGGCCTGTTTCGACGACAAACGCACCACGCCGTTGCTGCCACCGGTGCTGACATCCGCCGTCATCACCAGGTCGCCGCTGCTGCTGGCAGCGTCGGCTGCGGCCACCAGGTTGATGTCGCCGCCGTTGGTTTGCAGGCCGCTGCGGCCATCCACGGTGGCGATCTCGATGCCGTCTTTGTCTTTCAGCTTCAGCGCTTTGCCGGCACCGTCCAGACGGGCGGCCAGTTTGCCGATTTCGTTAGTCGTACGCTCCAGCGTGATATCGCCGGTGTCGCTGGCCACGTTCAGGCCGCCAGCCTTGATGTCTTGCGTTTGCGTCAGGTTGCGCACGCTGGCGTTACCGGCGGCTAGCGTCAGGCGCACGTCGCCAGGCGCGGTAATGCCGGTCTGGCTGTCCAGGTCGCCTACGACCAGGCTGCGGGTATTGCTCAGGCGTACGCCCTGGCCGCTGCCGCTGATGCTAGCGGTCACTTCGTCTACCGCATTATGGCTGTCCAGCGTGGAAGTATTCACGGCCACCAGTTTCAGCTCGTTGGCGGTGATGATGCCGCTGGCTGCGGTTTCGTTGATGGCACCTTTACCGGAGGCCAGGCGCACGTCGGCGGTACCGGCGTTGACTTGCTGGGCCAGCTGCAGGTCACCCGCGGTGGAGGCAGCGTCGGCCGAGGCCTCCAGCGTGATGTCGCCGTTGGTAGTCTGCACACCGTTGCTGCCGTCTACCGTGCCGACCTGCAGCGCGTTTTTGTCTTTCACGCTCAGGGTTTTGCCGCTGCCTTGCAGCGTGGCGGCCAAGGTGCCGATGTCGTTGGTGGTGTCGTTCAGTGCCACCTGGCCGCTGGCCAGGGTGAGCTTGACGTTGGCCGCCGTCACCCGGCCCTGGCCGGCGGTGGCGGACTGGCTCAGGTCGCCGGCGCTCAGGTTCAGGCGCACCATATCGTTCACACTGACGCCATCGCGCTGCTGCGTGCTGCCTGCAGTCACGGTGGCACTGCTGTCGGCGCTGAGCGGGGTCACGGCCACGCGGTCCAGCAGCAGCGATTTGCCATTGGTCAGTTTCAGGTCGGCGCCGCTGCCGCTCACGTTGGCTGCCAGTACGTTGATCTGGTTGGTGTTATCCAGCGTCACGCTATCCTGGCTGCTGAGCGCCAGCTTGTCGGCGGTAATGATGGCCGCCGATTGCTGGCTGATGCCGCCTGCCTGGGTGGTCAGTGCCACCGTGGCAGTGCCCGCGCTGATGTTGCGGTCCAGCGTGAGGTCGCCGTTGCTCAGGGTGATATTGACCGCATCGTTGCTGGTGACAATGCCGTCGCTGCTGGTGGTGGTCTGTGTATTGGGCTGCAGGTTGGCCGCCAGCGGGTCGTTGGTGCGTACATAGCTGCCCTGGCCAATCAGCAGCGATTTGGCGTTGGTGTAGTCCAGGCGGTCGGTCAGGTTGGCCGTGAGGGTGTCCACCAGGTTGGCGCCGCCCAGTACCACGTCGCCGCTACCGTTCAGCAACAGCTTGTTGGTATTGATCACGCCGTTACCGGTGGCACCACCGTTCACGTCCAGCACCAGCTGGCGGCTTTGCGCCGCGTCGCTGGCTTTTACCGTGAGCGCGGCGTTGATCAGCACCTTGCCGCCTGCGCCGCCCATCACCAGTGCGGTGTTGTCGCGCAGGGTAGTGGCGCTGCTGACCGTGAGGCTGCCGGTGCCATCGGTACGGCCCAGGGTAATGCCGGGGTTGGCCGCACTGCCGCTGCCAAAGCCGGGGCGGAAAATAGCGCGGCTGCTGCCATTGAACCAGTCGTTGCCCAGGTACAGTTTGTCTACCGCACCGGCGCTGCTGATATCGATATTGCGCCCGGTGCTCAGCGGACGCACGCGCAGCTCGCCACTGCTGGCCACGTTCAGGTGGAAGTCCGAGCTGTTCACAAACTGCATGCTGTCGGCTTCGACAGTCACCACCCCGGTCGCGGCCACACTTTCGGTGGCCGAGCTACCCAGGTACATGGTCTGGCCCTTGGCGTAGATGCCAAAGCTGTTTTCACCACCGGTGGCGCTGGTCTTGCCGCCCGAGGTACCGGACAGCGTGATGTCGCCGCTGGCGGACACAATGCTGGTTTCGGTGTCTTCGATGCGGATACCGTGGTTTTCGGTGAGGAAGGCGTGGCTGCCGCCACCGCCCTTGCCGGTGATCTGGATATCGCCGCTATCGGTCTTGATCAGCGCCTTGGACGAGATGATTACCCCGTCGTAACGCGTACCGCCGGTAGGCGTAGTGGTCAGGCTGCTGGCATCACCGTCGATGGTGAGCTTGCCGCTGCTGGTTTGCAGCGTCACGCGCGAGGCACCGTCTTCGCCAATAATCACGCCGTCCTTGTTGCCGGAGCCGGCCTGGTTGGCCACCTTGCCGTTGATCGTCAGATTGCCGGCACCGGTATTGACCTGCGTGGCCGCACCGGTAATTTTCACGCCGGCACCCGCGCTACTGCTGGTGGGCGCCTGGCCACTGATCTGCAGGTTGCCGCCCTGCGTGTTGATCACCGCGTTACTCAGGCGTACGCCGTCTGTCACACCGTCTGCATCGCCGCCGTAGCCGGTGGCAAAACCGCCATCCTTGCCAATGAACAGATTACCGCCGCGGGTGGTCAGGCTGGCGTTGTCCAGCAGCACACCACCCGCTGTGGCAGCGCTGTCGGCAAAGGCGTTCAGGCTGAGGGTCTTGACGTCAATACCGGTGTTTTTCAGCTTGATGGAACGTGCCGAGTTGATGGTCAGCGCATACGCCTGGCCACTGATATTGAAGGTTTGCTGGCGATAGTCGGTATAACCGGTAGCCACCCCCGGGATGGTGCCGCCGCCCACATTGATGACCGTGTCGGCGTTCAGAGTAAGCGTGGTGGTGGTATTGGCAATATTGGACGCAGTCAGCACATCACCGCTGGAGCTCAGCAGGTTGATGGTGCCGGCTTTCAGCGCGATATCGGTATCGCCCGCCAGCGTCAGGCTGCGTAGCGCCTCGTTGCCACTGCCACCAATGCGGTCGCTGGCCTGGCTACCCAGGATGATGTTGCCGGCGGTGCTGCCGGTGCTGTCCAGCGACAGCGCCTGCGGCGACAGCGGTACCAGGTCCGGGGTGCTGGACGTGATGCTGCCGTTGAAAATGATATTGCCGCCGCTACCGGTGTAGTTGGCGCCGCTCTGCGCGCCTTGCGCATTCAGGGCCACGCTGTAGGCCTGTGCGGCCAACTTCACGTCTTTATTGAAGGTGATGTTGCCGGAGGCCGCGCTGCTGGTCTGGGTAATCTTGGTGGAAATCGGCGTGCCGTGCGCCAGGACGGCTTCCTTGTGGAAGGTGACATTGCCGCCGTTGGTGTTCACCGTACCCTTCAGGGTGGCACTGCCGGCAGTTTTGCTGGCGGTACCAAAATCCACATTCAGCTTGCCCACGGTAGACGAGATATCCGCCCCGGTATCCAGCAGGATATCGCCACCGGCACTTAGCCCCAGCGAGGCATCGCCGCCGGCGGTCTTGGAAATATCGCTCTGGATCGTGATTTTGTTGTCGGCCTGCAGCTCTACGCTGCTGCCGGCATTCAGGGAGGCCTCGATACTGCTGGCCAGCACATTATTCACGGCACCGGACTGGCCATTGGCCGTTGGCCATGCCGTACCGGTAGCGCCGCCCACCACGGTGATGTCGGTGGGGTCCAGCAGCCAGCGGCCGGCCTGGCCACCCGCCCCGCCCGCGGCGCTAACGCTGCCGGACACACCCAGCACACCGCGGCTGGAGGTTTCCACCTGGCCGCCGTTGCCCTGGCCTGCGCCTTTTGCCTCGATGCTGCCTAGCAGGCGGGTAGCATCGGCCGACCACGCCACCACCGTACCGCCGTTACCGGCGTCGGTAGCGCTGGCGGCCACGTGCGCGCCCTGCTGGATGGTGACGCTGCCGGCTTCGGCAATAGCCGGGTCTTTACCCTGCCAGCCACCGCCCAGATACACCTGGCCGCCGCCCTGCGCGCCGGAGGCATTCACGGTACCGCTGATCTCCAGCTCGCCACCGGTTGCCACAATACGGCCACCCTGGCCGCTGGCGGCCTGGGCGCGGGTGTCGCCAGCCAGCACTACCTTGCCGGCCCCACCGTCGATCCAGATTTCGCCTTGTTTCTGGTTCAGCGTATCCGCGCGCACGACGCCGGTCTGGTTGATGGCTACCGACGCCAGCGGCGCGGCCTGTTTGGCGGTAAGCAACACATGGCCGCCATCTGCTACCAGCGCGCCGGCATTGTTGATGCTGGCCTGGGCCGCGGCGGTGTCTACCTTCACTTTCAACAGGCCGGTCTGGCCTACGGTCACGCTGATATCGCGACCAGCGGCCAACGCAACGGTACCGCTGTTGGCGGTAATGCTGCCGCTATTGTCTACCTGGGCACCGGCCAGCAGCACATAGCCACCGTCTGCTGCATTGATGCTACCGGCGTTACGTACTGCCTGGCTGGCACCGCCAAGGGTGAATTTGCCGGACAGGAAATCTTCGTTGCTGATGGCGTGCGACGACGCCATCAGCGCGCCCACATTGATCTGGGCGGTGGGCCCGAACAGGATACCGTTCGGGTTAATCAGCATGACTTGGCCATTGGCACGCATCTGGCCAAAGATCTGCGACGGGTCGGCGCCGATGACCCGGTTCAGCACCAAGGCGCTGGCATTGGGCTGGATGAAGTTCACCGCCGCCTGCTGGCCGATATTGAAGCTTTGCCAGTTGGTAATCATCTGCTGGCTGTTTTGCAGCACGTTCAGGGTATTGCCTGCCTGCTGCAGGGCCCCCTGGCCGGCCACGATCTGGCCACCGGTAGGCAGGGCATTACCTGCCAGCTGCGCCAGTGCGGGGTTAAAGGCCATGGCCACCAACAGTGGCAGGGTACGGATGGCCAGGTGAGCGACATCGCGCGAGTGGTTTGCTTTCATTATCTTTATCCGTTCTGCAGCCGCGGTCAGAAGGCAATATTGCCGATTACCCATACACGGGCGGCACGGTTACGGCCATCGGCATCGGTGTTGTTGGCGCTCTGGTTCGGGTTACTGCCCAGCTTGTTGGCCACGGTGATGCTGACACCACCTTTATCGTCGTAACTCAGTTTCATGCCCACGCCGGCACCGGCCAGGGTGTACTGGTTAGGCTTGCCGGCCGGCAGCGCACCGTTCCAGGTGTGCTTGTACTGCTTGATACCACCGGCATCGACAAAGCCGAACAAGGTGACATCGCCACCGGCAAATTTGCCCAGCGTGGTACGCACTTCGGCATTGGCCAGCCAGCCGTCATCCCCCAGGCCTTCGCCCATCGGGTAGGCGCGGATGCCGCTAGGGCCACCCAGCTGCAGTTTTTCGCTGTTATCCAGGTTTTTGCTGGCCAGCTGGGCAGACAGCGCCAGCGACAGCTGGTAGTTCCCCGCCTTGTCCAGACGCGACAGGCGGCTTACCGCCAGGTTCAGCTTCTGGAAACCACCGCCGGTACGCGCCGAGGCGTCGTCCAGTGCGGCGTAGCCCAGGTCGCCGGACAGGTCGTTATCGCCGGCAGACAGCACGGCGCTCCAGCCCAGGCGGCCGCCCCAGCTGTCGTAGCGGTCACCGTTCAGGCCCAGGCTCAGCATGGTGATCTTGCGGTCATCCAGCGTCAGTGTGCTGAGGCTGTTTTTCATGTCTTTCTGGTCCAGGCTGGCGGTCAGCGTGGTGTTGGCCGTGCCCGAACGCGTCAGCGGCAGGCTGCCAAACAGCGATACCACCTTGGTATCGCCACTCAGGTTGCGCGGCACGTCGGTGGTAATGCCCATATCCACGTTCATGCTGGATGCCGACACGCCCACCTTGGCCCCGCGGTGGCCTACCGGCAGCTGAATGGCGACCTTGCCACTATCCAGGCTGTCGGACTTGGTGGCGTTCAGCGACAGCTGCTCGCCGTAGCCCAGCGGGCTGTTCAGGTTCAGCTGGGTATTCAGGCGGGCGATACCGGCATGGCGGTTGCCGTAGTTGTCGGCCCACACGGCGCCATTGAACAGGCCCGCGCTTTCCACGTCGGCTTCTACCTTGGTGGTGCCGGCCACGCTACCCGGCGTCAGCTCGGCCTGCACTTTCTTGATACCCGGCACCTCGCCCGCCACCAGCAGCGCGCGCTCCAGCTCGGCGGCCTGGATAGGCTTGCCTGCCGGTGCGCCCTCGGCCAGCAAGGCTGCCACGGTGCTGTCTTTTACTGGCGACGCATTGCTGCGCACCACAATACCGTTCAGACCGGATGCGCCATCCAGTGCGCCTTCCTGCAAGGCGATGCGTACCACACCGTCCTGGATTTTTTGCGGCGGCAGGTAGGCCTGCACCAGCGGGTAGCCCTTGGCGCGCAGGTGGGCGGCCGCTTGCTGCGCGGCCGCTTCCAGCTGTGGCAGGCTCAGCGGTTTGCCCAGCTGCGCTTTCAACACCGATTGCATTTCTTCATTGCTGGCCAGGGTCAGGCCTTCAAAACTGAAGCCGGTCACCAGCACCTGCGGCACCACCGGCTCCGGCGGCATGGTCAGGCCCTGCACGGCAATGGCCACCGTGCCTTCGCCCAGCATGGCGCGGTTCATGCTGACTTCGGCATAGGGGTGGCCGTGGGTACGCAGGTGTTCTGCCACAGCGTGCACGGCCTGCTCGAATTCGGCAAAACTCAGGTCACGGCCCTGCCATGGCTGCAACACCCCCTGCAAAGCCTGCTGGTCCAGCCCGGTTTCCCCTTCAAAGCGGAAACCACCTATCGACAAGCGGATAGCCTCGTTGTCGGTTTTGACCTCTGGCATGCTGGCGCGCAGCTGTACCTTGTCGCGCTTGCGCGGAAACAGGCTGGCGGGTGGCAACTTCTGGGCATTGAAAACGACACCGGCGTCCTGCGACGGCGGTGTCTGGGTAACAGCAGCGATGACGGTGTTAGCCGGCAGCACGAGAGGCAGCAGGGAAAACGCGACAACCGGCACACTCAGGGTGGCGGGCTTGGCACGGCGCTGGCGGGTAGTCTGACTGGAGTGTTCCATGGTGTTGTGATGTGACCCAGGCGCGTTTATTCAGGGAAGGTAATCTTGCAGCGCTGGCCGGATGGCAGCGCGTACTTGGGGTTGGGCAGGACCAGACGCACGCGGAACGAGCCGCTGCCGGCATCAATGACCTTGTCTACGTTGGCCACACGTGCTTTCAGCGGGCTACTGGACAGCTGCGGCGTCACATCGTAGCTCTGGCCACTGCGTACCTTGCCAAACAGCGCGGCCGGCACCACGGTTTCCACAAACAGCGGGTCCAGCTGGGCAATGCGGTAGATGCGCTCTTGCTTGACCAGGTCGCCGCGCTGGCGGTAGCGGTCTACCACCACGCCGTTAATCGGGCTGAACAGGCTGCGCAGGCGCAGCTGCTCGCGGCGCTCTTTGAGCTCCAGTTCGGACAGCTTGTATTCGGTGACCATCTCGTCCAGCTCCTGGCTGGAAATGAGCTGTTTCTTTTGCAGCTCCTGGTTGCGCTGTGTCTTGCGGGCACCAAACTGCGCCTTGGCTGCCTGATATTCCACCGCGGCCTCTTCTACACCGCTTTGCAGCTTGGCCAGCAGCTGGCCAGCGCGCACCACATCACCACGGTCGGCCAACACCTGGCCCAGCACGCCGTCTACCGGGGTACCAACGTTGACTTCCAGCGAAGGCACAATCAGGCAAGTCGTCGCTGCCGGCGCCGCAGCAGCCAGCAACGGCCAGACAAGAAACATAGCGCCCAGCGTGCGGGTGGGGTGAGTGACAAGTTTGTTCATTGTTGTGTTGTTTTCCCTTGTGCCGGGCTACTCGGACTGGCCAGAAAAAGACAGTGCCTGCCGTGCCCTGAAGTCTGCGCTCAGCATGTGCTGCCGCAGCCGACGGTGTTGCCATTCCACGTATCGCTGTGCCGCGCGGTAGTACAGCAGACCTGCGCCACCAATTAGAGGATACTTAGCAGTTTGTAACAATCTCGATAATATAACATTAAATTTTGCTACAAATTGCACGACCAGATCATCTTCTAGCGACAGCATGATTTCATAGCTGCCAGGGTCGCCCTGCCTTGCACAGCGGCCGATCAGCTGGCGGTCCACGCGCGCATTATCGTGGCGCTCGGTCAGGATCACGTGCAGGCCACCTTTCATTTTCACGTCATCATCCAGCAGCACGTCGGTCCCCCTGCCAGCCATATTGGTGGCAATGGTGACCGCCCCGGCAGCACCGGCCCTGGCCACCACATCGGCCTCCTCGGCGTCTTGCTTGGCGTTCAGTACGCGGTGCCCGATGCCGGCCGCCTGCAGGTAGCCCGCCAGCACTTCGGACGCCTTGATGCTGCGGGTGCCAATCAATACCGGCCGGCCGGACTGTTGCATTTGTTGCACCGCGCCCACCACGGCCCGCCAGCGCTCGTCGGCAGTAGCAAACAGACGGGCACCGAGATAGCGGCGCCTGGACGGCCGGTATGGCGGCACACGCACCACCCCCAGGCCGTAGACTTCGCCCAGCTCGCCGGCCACCTCGCGGCAGGTACCGGTCATACCGGACAGCACCAGGTAGCGGCGGAAGAACAGCTGGTAGCTGATTTTGCCCAGCGTTTCGCGCTCGTCCCCCGGTGGCAGGCCTTCTTTGACTTCCACCATCTGGTGCAGGCCGCGCTCCCACGAGCGGTCGGCCATGGTGCGGCCGGTGTTTTCATCCACGATCAGCACCTTGCCCTCGCGCACGATGTAATCGATATCGCGCCGCAGGCCATGGCAGGCCATCAGTGCCATGCCCACCACCTCTTCGCGCCGGTTGCGCGCACGCCAGACCGCTGGCAGGTGTGCGGCCAACCTGGCCAGCTCGTCGCGGCCGGCACTATTCAGATGCGGGTGCGCACCGGGGCCGGCGTGCTCGAAATGCACACCCGCTTGCAGTGCGCGCGCCAGCTCGATGGCCTGGCGGTAGTAGGCTTCGCTTTCGCTGCCCGGGCGGCTGGCCGAGATGATGAGCGGCGTGCGTGCTTCGTCGATGAACACGCTGTCGGCCTCGTCCACAATGGCAAACTGCAAACCCGGCAGCAGTATGTTGGCCGCACTGCGCCCGCTTAGCCGCCCCAGCGCCAGCTGCATGGGGGACATCTTGTCGGCCAGCGCCAGGCGGTCGCGCAGGTAGTCGAACACCACCGATTTATTGGAGCAGTAGACAATATCGGCCAGATAGCCCGGCTTTTTTTCGTCCGGCTTCATGTCTTCGCGTACCAGGCCGGTGCTCAGCCCCAGCGCGTGGTACAGCGGCGCCATCAGCGCTACGTCACGCTCGGCCAGGTAGTCGTTCACCGTGACCACGTGCACCTTGCGCCCGGCCATGGCGGCCACCGCCGCGGCGAGGGTGGCGGTAAGCGTTTTGCCCTCGCCGGTATCCATTTCCAGCAAAAAGCCCTGTAGCAGGATGTAGCCACCCTTGAGCTGGGTCGGGAAATGCCGCTTGCCCAGCAGCTCGCCCGCCCGGCGGCGCACCAGGGCAAAAGCCCGCGCCACGTGGCGGTCTTGCAGGCCATCGCGGCGCAGCAGCAGCTGCAGCTCTGCGGTGAGCGCCTGCAGGGCTGCCTCGTCCAGCGCGTCTACCGCCGGCTGGGCGGCATCCACCTGGCGCACAAAACGATTCAACCGCCACGGCGACAGGCCCAGCCTGGCTTGCAGCCAGGTACGCAGGCGCTCGCTCTGGCGGTCCAGCCAGCTGCGGTCTTGCCAGTCGCGGCGCTGGGGGTAGAGGTCGGCAAGCAGGGAAAGGGCAAACATGGCTACACCGCAAAGCGTTTGAGGAACATCTGGCGCAGCGCACGGTACCACTGGCTGGCCAGCGGCTCGGGCTGCTGGATAAAGCGCACGTACACGCGGTTACCCAGGGTGCGCGGCACGGCCCGGTTATCAAAACGCAGCTCGAACTGGAACAGCGCATTCAGCGCTACCGGCGCCTCGTGGCTGGCGTCCGGGTCCAGGCCAATCTTGCCGCCGCCTTGCAGCGACAGCGCCAGGCTGGGCAGGTCCCGCGTGGCGCCGGGCACCTCGCGCACCATGGTGGCGGGAATCAGGCCGTCTACTTCTACCGCGCTGCGGATTTCCACGCCGATATTGTGCCGGCGCACCTGGTCGACATCGGCCTGCGGCACCACCGTCAGCAGGGTGTAGCGTGACGGGTCCAGCACATAGCCCACCACATCACCACGCGCTACGTAGGCACCGACAAAATCCAGCGTGGAAGCCACCTCGAAACGACCAGCCAGCGGGCTGCGGATAAGCAGCGCGTCCTGGCGTGTTTGCAGGTCGTGCAGGCGATTGCGGTGGTAGCCGGTTTCGGCCTCGATGATCTGGGCTTGCACGCGGTCGGTGAGCAACACCTTGTTGCGCTTGCTTTCCATCTCGGCAATCTTGGAGCGGGTTTCCGCCAGCAGCGCCCCCAGCTCCGGCTCGTCACACGCCAGCAAAGGTTGGCCGCGCACCACCTGGCTGCCAGAGGGCACCAGCACGCGGCTGCCGATGCAGCTGGCAGGGGCGCGCACGCGCGACTGTTCCGACATCCAGATCACGCCTTCGGCCATGGTCCACGACGGCACCGGCACCAGCAGCACCAGCAGCAGCAAGCCCAGCAGCAGCCCGCCCGCGATGGACAGCACCCGCGCCCGCACGCCCTGCAGCACCGGGTCGTCCAGCAAGAAGCGGATCTGCCGCGACAGCGGCAGCAGCAGCATGTTTACCGCGCTCCACACTGCCAATAGCACGCCGACAAAGAAAAAACGCTCGGCCACCAGCAAAATAATGGAAAGCGACAGCATGATGCGGTAACAAAACGAGCCGATGGCATAGAACACCAGCCAGCCCGGCTCGCCTGGCGTGGTGGGCGGCGGGGTTTGCTCGCTCCGCACACGAAAGACGTGCTGCTTGAACAGATAGCCCATGTACTGATTAGCTTTCTGCCCCAGGTTGGGGATTTCCAGCCAGTCGGAAAAAATGTAGTAGCCGTCAAAACGCACCAGTGGGTTGGCGTTGAACAGCAAGGTGGTCACCCCCGCCAGAATCACCACCTGGTGCAGCGCAGCCTTGGCCACGCCCGGTGCCACCCAGGTCCATAGCCAGATGGCGATGGCGGCAAAGAACAGCTCGGTCATCATGCCGGCCGCGCCAATCAGCATGCGCTGGCGGCGCGATGGCAGGCTGATGGCGTAACCGGCGTCCACATAGGGCACCGGTATCATCACCAGCATCATCACGCCGGTTTCATGGCAGCTGCCGCCAAAGGCCTTTACCACCAGGCCATGCCCTATCTCGTGAATGGCCTTGAGCAGCGGAAAGATCAGCGCCAGCAACAGCACGTTATCCGGCCGGAACACGCGCGCGGTCAGGTCGCGGGTCAGCTCGTCCCAGTGCATGCCCGCCATCACCACGCCACTGCCCACCACCAGCAGCCACAAAGGCAGGATGAAGCGCAGCAGCCAGGCGGGGGCCAGCTGGTACAGGCGGGTAAGGAGCGGGTCCGGGTCGAACAGCGGAATCTTCAGCGACAGCGGGTTCATCAGGTACTGCTTGAGCTTCATGCGGCCCAGGCGCTGGCGCCGCTCGTTCAGCTCGGCCAGATCGGGGGCCTGGTCGGTCAGCAGCACGTTGGCCTGGTGCAGCTGGGTCATCAGGTTCAGCACTTCGTCCTGCGTCGGGGCATCGTCGCCCAGCGTTTCGCAGGTGCGCTGCCAGATGGCGTCCAGCGTGAGCTCGCCATCCATCAGCGCCACAATCTGGTAGGCCGCCGGGTTCAGCTTGAGAAAGCGCCCGCTACCCTGGTCTTGCAGAATATAGTGGCGCTCGCCGCGGTAGACATGGCGTACCAGGCTGGCTTGCTGGCGCAGGCGCGGCTTGAGCGGGGCCACGCGGTACCAGGATGGGGAAAACAGCGATGCACTCATGCGCCTACCACCCCAGCCACGACCAGATATTCAGCCGCAGCCAGTCGAACAGGCTATGCGTCCAGATCCACACCAGCTTGCGCTCGCCCACGTGCACCTTGGCCACGCCATCCATGCCGGGGCGCAGTGTGGGGTTGCGTGTAGCCAGCACGCCTTCTACCCGGAACACGTTTTTGCCATCGCGCGCCTGCGCCACCGACGTTACCAGCGACACGCGAAAAGGCAAGCGTTCGCCCGGCATGGCGGTCACCATCAGCTGGCCCTGCTGCCCTACCCTGATTTCGTCGATATCGGCTTCTTCCACGTACAGAATCACGCGATAGGAATCCAGCGGCGCAATCTCGAACAGGGTCTGGCCCTTCTTCACGGCGCCACCGAGCTGCTGCGACAAATCACCCGTCACGATAAAGCCGGCAAACGGGGCGCGAATGCGCGAGCGCTCCAGCATGCTTTGCGACAGCGCCTGCTGCGCCTGGGCTTGCTCGGACTGGGCAATGGAAATCTGTATCTGCGACAGGTCGCTTTGCGCCTGGGCGTCTTGCAGCTGGTTCTGGTACTGCGACTGGGTACTGCGCCATTTGCTGGCCTCCAGCTGCAGATCGCGGTCGTCCAGCTGCGCTAGCAGGCCACCGGCCGGCACCACCTGACCGGCGCGCTTGTAGGCCTGCGCCACAAAGCCGTCAAACGGTGCCACGATGGTGCGCTTTACTGCGCCTTCCAGCTCGGACTGCGCACCGACACGGTAGTCACCGGTGGCCAGACCCAGAAACAGCCCCAGCGCCAGCAGCACGATGGCCGCCAGCTTGCGCCCGGCGTGCAGCGGGCCCAGCAGGCGGTCGCGCTCGGTTTTCAGTGCATCGGCTGCACGGCGCCACCACGGGCGCTCGGCGTGGCGTTTGTCCAGCAGCATGCGGCCAACAATGGGCGACAGCATGTGGGCCAGGTGGCTGGCCTCGTCCGGCAATACCGGCTCGGCCCACTCGAACACAAACACGCCGTAGCGCTGTTTATCCAGATAAAACGGCACGCTCAGAATATGGTTGGCCGCAAAGCGCTCGGCCAGCGCACGGTGCTCGCGGTCGATGCGCAAGCCCCCTGCCGGGCCGGCCTCGCCGGGCTGAAAGTAAAAAGCCTGCCCCTGGTCGGCGGCCTCGTTCATGGCCCGCGCCAGAAAAGCGGCCAGGTCTTGCCGGCCGGCAAACTCGGCAGAATGCGACAAGGCCTGCAGCTTGACCGTCATGCGCTGGGCAAAGCCTACCGATACGCGGTCGCAACCCAGCGCCACGGCCATATCGGTGACCACGGCATGGCTGGCGTCGTGGGCGGTGTTTTCCCCCACCACCAGCATCAGCAAATCCAGTGATTTCAGCAGCCGCTCGGTAAAGGCGGCGTTGTCTGCCGTGACGCCTGCCGCGGCGGGCAGCAGCCAGCCCTGCCCCCACTTGAGCCAGGCCAGGCTTTCGCGGGTATAGGCTGCAGCCGGCATGGACACCGCCAGCACGCCGTGCAGCTGCTCGCCAGCCACCACCGGCAGCGCCAGCACCAGCACGCCGTCCTGCACCTGCTGTAGCGGCAGGCGCATATCCAGTACACGCTCGCACAGGCTGGCTAGCAGCGGCGACACGCTGTCGGCCCTGGGCCAGAGCAAGGCCGGTGCGTAAGGGCCTTCATCCGGCACGTCGGACAGCACAATGGCCAGCTCGGCCAAGGCCGGCAGGCCCTGGCGGCAGCACTGCAGCCAGGCTTGCCAGTAGGCGTGGTCGTTATACGGTGCATGGGCGAGCTGCAACCAGGCATCAGGCGCGCCGGTGGAGTGTGTGGTCATGTAGGCAAACGGCAAACGGCAGACAAAGAAAAGCCGCCAGCGGCAAGGCTGGCGGCGCGATGGGGTTTAGCCCAGTTTCAGCTCGCCGTAGCGTGCTTCGTACTCTTTCAGGCCCAGCTCCAGCATGGTGAGCAGGCGCTTGGCGGCGTACGGGTTCAGGACGATGCGGTTGCTCAGGGTCACTTGCACCTGTTTCTGGTCGCTCTGCCAGGCCTGGTTGGCACCGAACAGCACCATGATTTCTTCGCGGGTACCCAGCACATTGCACACGTTGGCGTAGCTGGTCACCATGCGGGAATCATCCCAGACGATTTGCGGCACGACAGCTTCGTTGTTCTCTTGTTGTTGGCTCATGTTCATTCCTTGCATCTAGCAATGGTTACGAAAAAACGTTGTTATCGACGATTCTTGGTGCCGCGCTCGGCAGCGCGCTTGTCGCTGCCTGGCTGACGGTCCCACAGAATTTTGCTGCGGCCCGCGCTGGTGAGCGCGGCCAAGCCCAGGGCCAGGTCTTGCGCCTGTGCCATCACATCGCTAGCGGCACCGGCTGCGGCGGCATTGCCCGGCTCGGCCGCGGCTGCCAGCGCGGCAGGCTGCGGCTGGGCTGGGGTGTTTTCCGGTGCAACAGGCGCGGCAGAGGATACCACATCACTACCAGTTTCAGCGGCAGGGGTGGCCGGGTCTGCCGGCACGTCCGGTTGGGCGGATGCGGCCTCGGCGGCCGGGGTGTCGGCGACTTCCGGCTCGGCCTGCGTGCTCAGCACCACGTCCTGCATGGCCTGCTGTGCCGGCGTGGCTACCGGTGCCAGCTCGACCGCCACCGTGCTGACCGGCGGCAAGCTGCCCTGCAGCGGCTGGGTAGCGCTAAACAGCACATCACCCAGCGTGGCGACCGACACCACCGGCTGCTGGCTATCCTGCTCGCCCTCTTCTGCCTGCTGGCTGCTAGCGCTACCGCCAGCTTCCGTGCGGCCAACCATGGCCTGACCGGCGTCAGACTGCTGGCTAGCCTGGCTGCTATTGGCTGTGCTGCCAGCCGAGCTGCCCCCCGCTGCCGTGCTGCCGCTATTGGCCAGCTGCAGCGCCTGCACTACTTGCTGGTCGGTGACTGGCTGGGCTACCAGCGTGGCACCGGCGACCGAGATGATGATATCGAAACGGGCGCTACCGTCTTGCGACAGCACGGTAAAGCGGTCTTGCTGCTGGCTACCGGCGGCCAGGCTGGCGTTAGCAGCCAGCTGGTATTGCCACTGGCCATTGGCCGCCAGGCTCAGCTGGCCGTACACGCCTGCCAGGCTGCCTGCCTGCACGCTGGCTTCACCCTGGTCGATGTCGCTGACCTGCAGCTGGCCGGCGGCCTGCTGGCTGCCATCCGCCTTTACGCTGCCCTGGCTGTCGCCACTGATCACCGCGCTGTGGTTGCCACCCGTTACCGCAATGCTCACGGTCGTCTGGCTGCCATCCACACTGTTCACCACAAAGGTCTCGTTTACCACCGCCCCTTTGGCCAGTGCGCTGGCGTCTTGCAGCTGGTACTGCCACTGGCCGTCGGCTGCCTGGCTGAACACGCCGTAGCTGCCCTGGTAACGCTGCGCCACAAAGGCGGCTTCGCCGGCATCGCTATCGCTGATGCTGAGCTGGCCGCTGGCCAGCGTGCTGCCACCTTGCTGCACGGCGCCGGCCAGTGCGCCACCGATCACGGCGGCGTGGTTGCCACCGGTTACGGTGATCACCAGCTGTACGGTGCTGCCTTCGGCGGTACGTACGGTAAAGCTGTCCTGGCTGGTGGCCCCTTTGGCAATGCTGCTGCCATCTTGCAGCAGGTACACCCAGCTGCCATCTGCCTGCAGCTGCAGCTGGCCGTACTGGCCCTGGCTATTGCCCGCCACAAACACCGCTTCGCCGGCATCGATGTCATTCACCAGCAGTTGGCCGCTGCTGCTGCGCTGGCCGTCTTGCGCAACCGCGCCCGCCAGCTGGCCGCTAACGCTGGCGGCGTGGTTGCCACCAGTCACGGCCACCACCACGGTGCTGCTGCTACCGTCTGCGCTCTGTACCTGGAAGCTTTCCTGCACGGTAGCGCCCTTGGCAATACTGCTGCCATCCAGCAGCTGGTAGGCCCAGCTACCGTCGGCCTGCAGGCTGAAGCTGCCATGCTGGCCGGCGATGGTCTGCGCTACAAACACCGCCTCGCCCGCATCGATATCGCTGATGCTGAGCTGGCCGCTGGCCTGCTGCTGGCCGTCTTTGGCCACGGCGCCGCTTTGCTGGCCGGCGATCAGGGCGGCATGGTTGCCACCCGTTACGCTGATGCTCACGCTGCTGCTGGTGCCGTCTTTGGCCAATACGGTGAACTGCTCTGCCACGGTCTGGCCCTTGGCCACGGCCGCGCCGTTGCTCAGGGTGTAAGACCAGCTGCCGCTGGCATCCAGCTGCAGGGTGCCGTAGCTGCCTGCCTGGCTGCCGGCCTGGAACTGCGCCTCGCCGTCGTCGGCATCGCTGATCTGCAGTTGGCCGCTGCTGCTGTGCGCGCCGTCTTGCGCCACGCTGCCGCTTTGCTGGCCGCTGATGATGGCGGCGTCGTTCACACCGATGATGTCCACCGTCAGCGTGGTCGTGGCGCCGTCTACCGTTTGCACGGTAAAGCTCTCGCGGCGGCTGCTACCGGCTGCCAGCGCCTGCACATTGGCGCTGAGCGCAAACTGCCACGCGCCGTCGGCCGACAGCTGCAGCGTACCCAGCTCGCCCACGAAGCTGCCCGGCAAGAACACGCTGGCGAGGCCCGCCAGGCTGTCTTGCAGGCGGCCGCTGCTGCTGGTGGCACCGTCTTCTACCAGGCTGGACAGCTGCGCCTGCGGCTGGTCGTTGCTGCCGTTGATGGTGAGGGTAACGGTGGTCTGGCTGCCGTCGGTGGTGGTCAGCACAAACACCTCGCTGCGTACATCACCGTCGCGCAGCGCTTGCACGCGGGCATTGCTGGTGCTGTCGTTGCCCAGGGTGTAGCGCCAGCTACCGTCCACCTTGACTTCCAGCTTGCCGAAGCGGCCTTGCTGGGTGTTGGCAGCCGGGTCGAAGCTGGCCACGCCGCCCGACAGCGCCGGGTAGGCAATACGGCCGCTGGCGCGGGTGCTGCTGTCTTCTGTCAGCGTGCCCTTGCCGTCCAGGTCACCTTCCACCGTACCGCTGCCGCCACCGTTTTGCGGTTTCACGTAGCCGCTGGCGGTCACACCCATTTCGCCGTATTCGCCCAGCATCACCACGCTGACAATCTGGCGCACCAGGTCGGCCAGGCCGCTACCCGGGATAATGCTGTGCTGCGGGTTGGCCGCATCCAGCTCTGCACTACCGGACAAGGTATCCACGCCGGTGCCGCCCAGTACGATATTGCGGCCGCTATTGGGCAGCACGAAACTGTCGCTGGTCAGCAGCGGGTCGGCGGCATCGCTGCCGGTGCTTTGCACCAGCTGCAGTGCGCCTGTGGCATCAAAATTGGCTTGGGCGCCGTCGCCGGCCACCACGCGCAAGGCGGCATCGCCACCGCTCAGCGTGAGGGCATCGCGGCCAAAGCCGCCAAACACATAGGCCGTACCGGCGCCGATATTCAGCGTGTCGTCGCCACCGCTGCTGTCGCTCTGTGTGCCCACGCGCACCAGCTTGCCGCTGCCGTCTACGGCAAAAGACACGCTGCCCGCGTCGCCAAAGGCAATATTGCGGTCGCCCGCGACGGTGAGCGATTCCACCTTGTCGCTGCCTGCGCCGCCAAACAGCAGCTTGTCGCCACTGCCCACGCGGATGCTGTCGTCGCCGCCGCTTTGCGGCTGGCTGCTTTCGGCAAACAGGTGCTGGTAGCCGCTAGCGGCACCGCTGCGGCGGTAGTCCAGGTTGTCACCGGACACCACGTCGCGGCTTAGCACGCTGCCCAGCACATTGATGCGGTCGCTGCCCATGCCGCCGGCCACGATATTGAAGTCGGCCATCACGCCGGCAATAGCATCACCGGTCATCGACACGGTGATGTCGTCGTTACCGCCGGTAGACGGGTCGCTATCCAGCGTGCCAAACGAAGTCAGGCGGCCGGCAATATCAAAGATCATGCTGGCGTTATCACCCGCCACCGCGCGTTCGGACGCCAGGCTGGCGGTGCCGCGCTGCGACTGCACGCTGATGGTGTCGGCACCAAAGCCGCCCACCACCACCTTGTCACCGTCGATAGCCGATACGCCCACGCCCAGCTGCAGTACGTCGTTGCCGCCCTGGGCAATGCCGCTGCTGCTGACCGAAGCCAGCTTGCCGCTGCTGCCAAAGCTCACATTGCCGCTATCGCCCAGCACCACGCCAAAGCCTTTGCCGGCGGTGACTTTGTCGGCGCCCTGGCCGGCAATCACCACGTGCTCGCCATGCGTCAGGGTCAGCGTATCGCCCGCGCCTTGTTCTGGCAGCAGGCTGCCCACACTGGTCAGCGCAGCATTGCGCCCGCTGTTACGCTGCAACTGGCCGTTATCGCCCAGCAGCACGGCATTGACCGAGGCACCGTAGACCGACAGCACGTCCTCGCCCATGCCGCCTACCAGCTGCGCCTCGCCCTGCTCGCCGGCTATCGCCCCGGTGCTGCCGATCTGCAGCGTATCGCCGCCACCGGTCACCGCGGTCTGGTCCAGCGTCAGCAGGGATACCAGGCTGGCCGCCTGGCGGGCCACGTCGCCCTCGCCCGAGAACAGCAGCTGGGCGTTGTCGCCCACCAGCGTGCGGAAGGCGTTTTCGGTGCTATTGACCTGCACCCCGTCGCGGCCATAGCCGGCAATCACGGTGATGTCACCATCGCCCAGGGTGAGCTGGTCGTCGCCACCAAAGCCGATGTCGGTGCTTTCCATTTTTTGCAGCTGCACGCTACCGGCCGCATCAAACACCACGCGGCCAGCATCACCCAGCGCCAGCACGCGCTCTACCGCGCTGCCTTCGCGCACGGTTTCGGCCACGATGCGGTCGTTGCCGAAACCACCCACGATCAGCTTGTCGCCTTTGCCGGTACGAATCTGGTCGTCGCCGCCCAGGCTGGCAGCCAGGCTGCCAGCCGACAGCACACCATAGCCCAGCGGTTTACGGCGCAGCTCGCCGTTGTCGCCAAACAGGATGTCCTGGCTGCGCGCCACGCTACGTACCACGATCTGGTCGGCTCCCATGCCGCCAAATACCACTTGCAGGCCCAGGTTGGCCGCCAGGTCTTTCTGGCCCAGGCTGATCACGTCGTCACCGCCGGTGGCGGTAATGGCATCGGTGGTCACCAGGTCGGTCAGGCCGCTGCGCGCGTCGTAGCTGAAGCGGGCATTGTCGCCGGCCACAAAACGGCCCTGGCTACCGGCCAGGTTGTCTTGCAGATCCAGGCCAGTCACCGTGGCCGGGCTGCTGGACTGCGGCA
>JAIXTB010000064.1 GCA_027484385.1 Neisseriaceae bacterium
CGCGCCCCGGTGGCCAGATGCACATCGTGATCGTAGACAACGGCCGCAGCGAGATTCTGGGCAACGACGACTTCTACCAGAGCCTGCGCTGCATCCGCTGCGGTGCCTGCATGAACACCTGCCCGGTGTACCGCCGCAGTACCGGCCACAGCTACAGCTACATCATCCCCGGCCCCATCGGCTCGACCCTGGGGCCCAGCCGCGACATCAAAAAGCACGGCAGCATGGCTTTTGCCTGCACCACCTGTGGTTCGTGCAGCAATGTGTGCCCGGTGAAGATCAACCTGCACGAACAGCTGGTGCTGCAGCGCAAACGCGCCTTCGACGCCGGCACGCTCAAGCCGGCCAAGAAAATGGGCCTGCTGGCCATGCGCTTCCTCACCCAGCACCCGTCGCTGATGGATAGTGGCGGCAAGGTCATGCGCAAGGTGGTGCCCATCGTGCCGGAAAGCCTGACTCGCCACAGCGCGTGGTCGCGCCCCGGCCGCGCCCTGCCAGACATGCCGGAGCAGAGCTTCAAGGAAATGTGGCAAGCCCGCCAGAAGGACAAAAAAGCATGAGCAGCCAAGCAAACATCCTGGCGCGGCTGCGCCAGAACCGCCCACAAGGCCCGGCGCTGCCGGATATCGACGCGGTGCCGTTTATCACCTTTGACGACAAGTTCGACGCCTTCCGCACCCTGGTGCGCAACCTGGGCGGCGACGCCGTGCAGCTGGCCGACGGCGACAGCGTGCAAAGCGTGATACAGCAACGTTGGCCGCAACACGGCCGCCTGGTAGACCTGACGGTAACCGGCCACGAGGAAAGCCCCAGCCCGCACGCCTGGCACGACGTAGACGTGGCCATCGTACCCGGTGAGCTGGCCGTAGCAGAAAGCGCCGCCGTATGGGTAAGCCACGCCGACAACCAGTGGCGCTCGATTTACTTCCTGACCCAGAAGCTGGTGCTGGTGGTACCGCGCGATGCCATCGTGGATACCATGCGCGACGCCTACCGCCGCATCGCCATCCGCGAACAGGGCTTTGGCGGCTTCATCAGCGGCAGCTCGCGCACCGCCGATATCGAACAAAGCCTGGTAATGGGCGCACACGGCGCCATGGCCGCGCTGGTGATCTTTGTCTGATTGCAGTAAGTTGTTGCTTCCTTTAGCGGCCCGCGTGGCCGCTTTTTTTGCGGCCAACGTTGGCCGCAGACGCAAAAAAGCCACCTTGCGGTGGCTTTTCATGATTGCGCCAACGGCTCAGCGCTCTACCTTGTAACGCGGTGGCAGCAACAGCGCCGGCACTTCACGCTGGCGCTGCGGCAGAATACGCCCGCCGATGCCCAGCTTCACCGTCTTGCGGCCTTCGCCCTCGTCATGCGTGTCGCGTGGCTCGCGGCTATCCGCCGCATGGCGGCCCTCGCGGCGCGGCTTGTCGCCAAACAGCGACGGGCTACGCTCGCCACGCTCGGCGCGCTCACTGCGGCGCGGGGCGTCAGGGCGGTCGGTGCGCTCGGCACGGTCTGCCCGATCGGTACGCTCCGGGCGTTCGCTACGCTCGCGGCGCGGTGCGCTGTCGGCCTCGTCACGCGGCGGGCGGCCACCAAAGCCCTCTGGCAGCGGCAGCGGCGTCAGGGTTTGCTTGGTGAGCTTTTCGATCGACTCGTGCTGGCGGGTTTCATCCGGGCTCATCAGCGAGATCGCCACGCCAGATGCACCGGCGCGGCCGGTACGGCCAATACGATGCACGTAGTCTTCCGGCGAGTTGGGCATTTCGTAGTTCACCACGAAAGGCAGCTCGGAAATATCCAGACCACGGGCCGCCACGTCGGTAGCGACCAGTACCTTCACCTCACCGCTCTTGAAGCGTTCCAGCGTTTCCAGGCGGGCGCTTTGCGCCTTGTCGCCGTGGATGGCTTCCGCTGCGTGGCCATCGCGCTTGAGGTCGCGCGACAGCTGGTCGGCCGAGATCTTGGTCTTGCAGAACACGATGACCTGGCTCATTTCTCGCTGGCGAATCAGGTAGGACAGCAAAGCGCGCTTGCGGAAACCGTCTACGGCAAAGACCAGCTGCTCGACCTGGGCGTTGGTCGAGTTCTGGCGCGCCACTTCGACCGTTTGCGGGTCACGCATGAAGTCTGCGGCCAACCGTTTGATCTCCGGGGCAAAGGTAGCGGAGAACAGCAGGGTCTGGCGCTCTTTGGGCAGCAGCGACATGATCTTGCGGATGTCCTGGATAAAGCCCATGTCCAGCATGCGGTCGGCTTCATCCAGCACCAGCACGTCTACCTTGTTCAGCTGGATGGTTTTTTGCTGAATGTGGTCCAGCAGGCGGCCCGGGGTGGCGATAACGATTTCGATACCACGACGCAGCTCGGCAACCTGCGGGTCCATGTTCATGCCACCGTACACGGTGGTCGTGCGCAGGGGCAGGTATTTGGTATACGCCTTGGCATTCACGCCGATCTGGTCGGCCAGCTCGCGCGTGGGCGACAGGATCAGCGCACGCACCGGGTGCATGGCCGGCGAGACGCTGGGGTTGGCAAACTTTTTCAGACGCTCCAGGATAGGCAGCAGGAAAGCGGCAGTCTTGCCGGTACCGGTTTGCGCGGCAGCCAGCAGATCTCGGCCGGACAGCACCAGCGGAATGGCCTTGGCCTGGATGGGGGTAGCTTCCGAGTACCCCATTTCGTCGATGGCACGCAGGATTTCAGGTGCCAGGCCTAGCTCGGCAAACGACATGTCAGGAACTCCATCAGCCTTGCCCGCTTTATTGGGCAAAGCCGTTTATGAACGATTAAAAAGCGAAGCGCCGCCAGTGCCTGGCGGCGCATCATGCGTCCGGCACTAGCCGAACAGGCTGACCACACTGATCAGCAGAATCACGAACAGCCACAGCAGTACCGTACGCCACACCAAACCCACGGCACTCTTCAGGTACTGCGGGTCGGCTTCATCACCCACACCCAGTTCGGGGCGGAAATTGATGGTGTAGTTCTGGCGCAGCGGGTCGCCCAGCTTGACACCCAGCGCACCGGCGGCCGATGCCAGCAAGATGCCGGTAGCGTAGTTGCCCCAGGTGCGGGCTTGCGAGCGCCAGCAGTAAACGGCGTCTTCGAAGTCACCCATCACGGCGAAGCTCGCTGCCGTCAGGCGTACCGGCAGCCAGTCCAGCCATTCACCAGCACGGCCGGCAAAGCGGCCAAACAGGTCATCGGCAGCACGGCCACCCCATTTCTGGGCCAACAGCTGGGTAAAACGGTACAGCACGGCCCCTGTAGGGCCGGGCAACAACACAAACCAGAACATGGTGCCAAACACGTGGCGGTAGCTGTCGACCACCCCCTGCTCTATCGCCAGGCGAGACACCTCGCCAATGCTCAGCTCTGCAGTGGGCTGGTTGGTCCAGCTAGCCAGTGCCTGCTTGGCTTCCAGCTCCTGGCCATCATTCAAGGCCAGGGAAATCTCCGAGAAGTAACTGGAAAAATGGCGAAAACCCATGGTCAGGTACAGCACCAGCACATTCCACACAAAACCCAGCACCGGGCTGATGGCGCACAGCAGGTAGAACCCCCCGCCTGCCAGCAGCAGTACGGGCACCATGGCTGCCAGCCAGGCCAACACACCATGGCGGTTGTAGCCTGCATTCAAGGTACGCTCCAGATGGTTGGCGTAACGAATGAACAGCAACAGCACCCGGTTACGGTTGCCCAGGGGGCGGAATTGCTCCAGAACCAGCGCGGCAATAAGTGAAATCAGGGTCATGGGTCTGCGGAAAGGGATTGGTTGTGGCCCGCGGTGGAAGATACCACAAAACCGTCATCAGGCGGGCGGCGGCACTCAGGCAGAACCCAGGCGGCGGGAGCCACCTACACCGGAAGACAGCGTGCCATGGCGGCCATAGCCATCCACGCCTTGCATGGCACCACGCAGGGTATCGATGACAGCCGTGGCAAAGCGCATGCGTTCGTCGGCCATGCCGGCATTCAGATCGTTCAGCGCTTTCAGGCGTAACAGTGCCAGCTCCAGCGACTGCCAGCAGTGCTGCACTTCATCCGGTGCCTGCTGCAACCATGGCAACCAGTCGTCCTGCTGCGCGATACCGGCAGCCTGCTGCAGCGCCAAGCGCTGTGCACGCAACTCGGCCAGCTGTTTGAGCTGCTGCATTTTTTGCAGCGCCAGCTCTTCTATCTGAAAAGCATTCATACGCAAAATGGCCTGCTGTTCCTGCTGCAGAGTTACCTGCAGCGTTTCCAGCAAGGCCATTTCAGACTGGCACGAGGCCAGGAATACTGCTACATCCATTTGCATCTATCCGGTTATCAGCCTTGACAGGCAGTTTACCGCGCCAGCAGCTCCTGTGCCGAAGCAATCAGGCTGTCGGCGATGGCGCCCGGATTGATCTTGAACTCGCCGGCGGCAATGGCGGCCTTGATCGAAGCCACTTTGTCTGCATCGAAAGCAGGCGCTGCAGCTGCAGCTTGCTCCATGCCCTGCAAGCGGCTGGCAAACGGGTTGATCGCAACGCTTTCACCGCCATCGGCACGCGAAGATGCCTTGGCACTTGCATCGCTTTCTTTCGGGCTGGTACGGCTTGGTGCAGTGTAGCTGGCTGCAACCTTGCCTGAGTTGTCGATTTTCATGATTTACCTGCACTGCTTTTTATCGGTTATTTCTATTATCGCCCGAAAAATCCGAAACTTGACGCTTTTTTTAGGGCACCAGCACGGAAACACTGCCATCCTGTTCTACCACACCGGCGACCACCTTGCCGTTTCCCACACGTACATTCACGCGCTCACCCACGCCAGCATTACCCAGTGCGGTGCCATCGCTGCCAATCACAAAACCATCGCCCTTTGCCTGCAGCCGCACCGGCTGATTCATTTTGACAACATAAGGCACCCGCAGCTGCCCGCCCTGCAGCACCGTACCGGCTGGCACGGTAGCCGTCATCATGCGGCCTAGCACTTGCTGCGGGTCGCGCAGCCCTTGTGACACCTGATTGCGATTGATGGCGGCCAAGCGTACATCCTCGGCTTGCAATACCTCGCCACTGCGCACCAGGCGCGTCGTGACCAGCGCCATGGGCAACTCGCTGGCTTGCACGGTCAGGCGCAAGGTCCAGCCCGATGCAGCGCAGCTCACTTCCACATAGCTGCGCGGGCCGGTGCTGCCGGCGGGCCAACCCACTTGCAAATCTTGCGGGCAATTCGGCATGGACGCTTTCTGCCGCTGCAAGGCCAAGCGATACGCATAGCCGTCATCGCCTTTCTGCGCTTGCAAAAAAGCCGCAGCGGCTTTCTCTGGCAACCGCACGTCGGCGGCCAGTACGCTGGCTGCCAGCAACAGCCAGGCGGGCAAAAGAAAAAGTATGTGTCGATTCATGTCCACATTGTAACGCCAGTACAACAACAGGTAGACAAACACGGCCCTATCGAACATTTGTTTCAATCAGCCGCAACAAACGAGCTTATGCTCTAAAAAAATATAAAAAACACACGCTGGCCACACGCCAGACACAACACGAGGAGCTTCACCATGCGCATGACACTCCGCGCCGCCGTTATGGCCGCGCTGCTATCCCCTGCCGCTTTTGCTGGCACCAGCTATAGCAATATCTACTTTTTTGGCGACAGCCTGACCGACACGGGTGCCTTTGGTGGCCAAGCCGTCCCGAATGGTTCCGGCGGCTTCATTATCCTGCCATCCGATGCACGCTGGACCACCAATAATGCGGCC
>JAIXTB010000318.1 GCA_027484385.1 Neisseriaceae bacterium
AACATGCGCAGCCGGCCCTCTACGGGGCCGGCTGAGGGTTGTCATCGCAGGGTTTATTTCTGGATGTCGATATAACGCCAGGTGGTATTCAGCAGCGGGTGCAGCTTGAAGTTTTTTACATAGCTGTGCGCTAGCGAGCTACGGATGCGGGTATCGCCAAAAATCCACGGTTGCTGGGCGACCACGATCTTGTTCATGGCATCGTACAGCCTGTTGCGTTCGGCACCGTCTTGCAGCTTCAGCGAGGCTTCGAACAGGCGGTCGTATTCGGCATGCCTGAAGCTGGCGCTGTTGGCGTCGCCCGCGTTCTTGCCGTACAGCAGCTGCATGAAGTTCTCGCCATCCGGGTAGTCGGCGCCCCAGGCCAGGCCCCACATCTGTAGCTTGTTCTGGCGGTTGGCCTTGTTCAGCTCGTTCCACTTGCCGTACTTGAAGTTGAGCTGGATTTTCAGGCTATCGAATGCCTGCTGCCAGTATTCGTTCCACTGCTTGTCGATGCCGCTGGTACCGGTGGCCATTTCAATGGATAGTGGCTTGCCGTCCGGCAGTGTACGCAGGCCGTCGGCACCGACCTTGTAGCCAAAGCGGTCCAGCAGGGCGTTGGCCGCCGCCGGGTCGTACTTTACGGCGCCCTTGAACGCCGGGTTGTGGCCGGCTACGCCTTCCGGAATGACATAGTTCATCGGCACCGCCTGGCCACGGCGGATGGCTGCGATAGTTTCGCTGCGCGGAAATGCCATGGCAATGGCGCGGCGCAAGGCGATTTTTTCCTTGGCGTCACCGCCCACTACCGAGTCTTGCATATTGAAGAACTGGTAGGTGACTTCCAGGTCTTTCTTGCGCTCCAGCTGGATGCCCTGCTTGGCGTATTTGGGCTGCAGCTTCACGTTTAGCGGGTTCTTCGGGTCGATCACCAGCGCTTTTTGTAGCGCGGCCTGCGGAATGCCGGAGATATCCAGCTGCTTGTTGATGAAGGCTAGCCACAGTGGCTGCTCTTCTTCGATGATGGATACCTCGATGCGGCCAACCTTGGGCAAGGTCTGGCCATTGAGCACCAGCTTGCGAAAATTCGGGTTGGCTTCCAGCACGATCTTGCTGCCGGGTTTCCATTCTTTCAGCGTGTAGGGCCCGGTGCCCACCGGTTTGGCATTGGTGTTGCTGGCGTAGGCTTCGATGGCTTCACGCGCTACGGCGCCGAAAGCCGGCATGGCCAGAATCTGCAGGAAGTTGTAGTTGCCCGCCGTCAGGGTGAGCTGCAGCGTGTATTTGTCCAGCGCCTTGATACCCTCTACCGGGGTGTCGTAGTTCAGTGCGCCTTTGCCGGCAGCCTTGACCAGCGCGTCTGCGCCGACAAAGCGGCCATCTACCAGAAAGCTCCAGGGCGAATTGATGGTGGGGTCCAGGTGGCGCTTGATGGCGTACACGTAGTCGGCGGCAGTCAGCTCGCGCTTCTGGCCTTTAAAAACAGGGTCTGCAGCAAAATAGATACCCGGCTTGAGCTTGAAGGTGTACACGCGGCCATCTGCCGATACGGTGGGCAAGGCAACGGTGGTATTGGGCATTACCTTGGCCGGGCGAGCCAGGTAATCATAGGTGACGAGCGGGTCGAATACGTTTTCGATGATAGCGCCGGAATACATGTCCGATACCTTGGCCGGGTCGAAGCCGGTTTCCGGTACGTTAAAGGCCACGCGCAGCACCTTGTTCATGTCTGCCGCCTGGGCGCTCATGGCGAAGAGTGAGGTAACGGCCGCCAAGAGCATGTGTTTCTTCATCATTATTTGTCCTTTTGTCCTGGTGCTGCCGCTTGCCGGGCAGTCGATACCAGCCTTTTATCGATGGCAGCAGAGTAAACCACCGCGCGGTCTGATGAAATATCTATCGGCACTGGCCTTTAGCCTAGGCAACTTGGTCGCAGCTTAGGTCATGGCGGCTGATGTCAGCATGGTCTGCAGTAGCGCCAGGGTAAGCTGCACCTTTTGGGGCAGATAGCGCCGCGCCGGGTAGACCGCGTAGACCTGTGCGGCCAAAGTGCTGACATCCAGCGTGATGCGCTGCAAGCGGCCATCGGCCAGCGCCTCGGCCAGCAGGAAATCCGGTTGATAAGCAATGCCCATGCCGGCGATGGCCGCATTCACCAGTACGTCGCCGTTATTGGCCAGCAGCGGCCCGTGCACGGCCTGTTGGTACAGGGTCTGGCCGCTGCCAAACTGCCAGAACTGCTGCGTCTGCTGCAGGCTGTAGCGCAGGCAGGCGTGGCCCGCGAGCTCGGCCAGCGTGCGCGGCGTGCCGTGGCGGGCCAGGTAGGAAGGGGCGGCGCACAGCACCATGGCGATCTGGCCCAGTGGCCGTGCAACCAGCTGCCCGGGCAGGGGCTGGGTGCTGATGCGCAGCGCCAGGTCGAAGCCGGCTTCTACCAGGTCTACCTGTTCGTCGGACAGCACCAGCTCTATTTCCAGCTGCGGGTGACTGGTGTGCAATTGGGCCATCCAGCTGCCGAGAAAGCGCATGCCAAAGGATAGCGGCGCCGACATGCGCAGCTTGCCGTGTACGCTTACGCTCTGCTGCTGGGCCAGCGCATCGGCTTCGTCCAGCTGTGCCAGGATGGGGCCGATGCGCCGGCTGTAGTCCTGGCCTGCCTCGGTCAGCGTCATGCGGCGCGTGGTGCGCTGGATCAGGCGGCAGCCCAGGTGTTTTTCCAGTGCGGCCAACTGTTTGCTGACCATGGCGCTGGACATGCCCAGCCGCTGCGCGGCGCCGACAAAGCTGCCGGCATCCACAATCGCCTGAAACACCTGCAGTGCGGTGAGTCTGTCCATTGATTATTTCTTTTTGGTTATGAATCAACTTCCTGATTGTAGCTTTATCAATCCATTGAGATGAATTGTAATGTAGTCATCACCGAATCAAGGAGCCCGCCATGTCACACACGTTTGCACCACTTTTCATCTCGCATGGTGGCCCGGATGTGCTGATCAATGCCTCGCCGGCGCGCCATATCTGGCAACAGTACGCCACCACCCAGCCGCGCCCGCGCGCGATACTCATCATGTCGGCACACCATCTGGCACGGGAGCCGCTGGTAGGCTGGTCGCCCCGCTGGCAAACCGTGCACGATTTTGGCGGTTTCCCGCGCGAGCTGTATGCGCTGAACTACCCTGCGGTATCGGACGAGCAACTGGCTACCCAGGTGCAAGCCAGGTTGGCCGCAGCGGGTGTGGCAGCACACCTGCAGCAGGCTAATGGCTTGGACCACGGCGCCTGGGTACCCTTGCTGATGATGTACCCGCAGGGCGATATCCCGGTGATTACCCTGGCAACGCTGCCGCGCCAGAGCGCGCGTGTACACTATCAGTTAGGGCAGGCACTGGCTGGCCTGGCAGCAGAAGGCGTGTTGATCATTGGCTCGGGCAGCGTAACGCACAATCTGTATGCCCTGGGCGCGCCGGACGCCCCGGCCCAGCCCTGGGCGCAGGCCTTTGCCGACTGGGTCGCCGCCCGGCTAGCGCAGGGCGACATTGACGCGCTGCTGGACTGGCAGGCGCAGGCGCCATTTGCTCGGGAAAACCACCCCACTGACGAACACCTGCTGCCCTTGTTCTTTGCCCTGGGCGCAGCCGCAGGCCAGCGTGGCCGTAGCCTGCATCGCGGTATCGAGTATGCGGCGGTCACCATGGATGCCTGGGTATTCGACCAGCCTACCCAGCTGTAAAGCGATAAAAACCAAAAAGCCGGTCAGAACAACTGTTCTGGCCGGCTTTTTGGTTTGCTTGTCGGGCTGCAGTGGTGTTGGTTAATGACATTGAGCTCTCTTTTTGAGTTTTATTTGGCATTTTTGGGTGTAATCACACCGATTTACTGAATTTGATTAATCAAAATTATTGCTGTTCTCTTGGGATGTTAACAATTGTTAAGTCCTGGAACTTTTCACCATGCCTGTAAGTCAATGAAATTCATGCAAAATTAGTCATTCAAAAAATTAAAATGCTTTGTTCGAAAGCTTCTTCTATCTACTAATGAAGATAATCACTATAGTGACTACATCGCAAGGACGTACAAACAAGACGCAAAGCGTCAGCAGTGAGGTTGGTTTGAGTCCTTGTCCCAAACAGGTGGTTCTGCTGTGACGCTAGAGGCCGCCAACCGCACACATAAAGGAATATGACCATGAAAAAACTGACTATTATCGCTACCGCCTTCGCCCTGTTTGCTGGTGCTGCCCAAGCCCAGGATGTCGCCCGAGTGGGCGATTACCAAGAGCCGAGTGTGTTTGCTCGTGCGGGTGATTACCAAGAGCCGAGTGTGTTTGCTCGTGCGGGTGATTACCAAG
>JAIXTB010000065.1 GCA_027484385.1 Neisseriaceae bacterium
AAACTCGCGGGCGCTGTCCTGAAAGGCCAGCTGTTCGTCGCTGAGTGCAAAGTCCATGAAGAATCCTTTGTCGAATTGGCCGGGTGGGTGCTGATAGCTTTGTTGTCAACCACGAAACGCACGCCAGGCGGGGCGGTGGTGTATCCGCTTTTATGCGTTTCGTGGTTTGCGTGGCTACACGGGCCTATTTCAGCGAAATGGTGGTTTGCACCTTGCCACTGCTGGCCTCGTCGTCAAACCAGCGGCTGGTGACGGTTTTGGTCTGGGTATAGAACAGCACGACTTGTTTGCCGTAGGGGCCCAGGTCGCCCAGTTTGGAGGCGCGCGAGCCGGTAAAGCTGAACAGTGGCACCGGCACCGGGATGGGTACGTTGATGCCGACCTGGCCTACGTCGATGTCTTCCTGGAAGCGCCGCGCCGCCGCACCGCTCTGGGTGAAGATGGCAGTGCCGTTGCCATTGGGGTTGGCGTTGACCAGCTCGATGGCGTCGTCCAGCGTATCGGCGGCCATCAGACACAACACCGGTCCGAAAATTTCTTGCTCGTACACGCTCATGCCGGGCTTCACACCGCTAAAGATGGTGGGGCCGACAAAGTTGCCTGCCGGGTAGCCAGCTACGCTGACATCGCGGCCGTCCAGCGCCAGGGTGGCGCCGTCGGCTACACCGCGCTCGATCAGGCTGTGGATGCGTTCGCGGGCGCTGCAGCTGATCACCGGGCCCAAGTCCGGGTTGTCGATACCGGCGCCCACGCGCAGGCTTTGTGCCTTGGCCACCAGATCGGGCAGCCACTGTTGCGCCTCGCCCACCAAGATCGCCACGCTCAGCGCCATGCAGCGCTGGCCTGCGGCACCGAAGGCGGCGCCGGTGAGCTGGTTCAGCGCTTGTTCTTTGTTAGCATCGGGCATCACTACGGCGTGGTTTTTGGCCCCCATCATGCACTGCACGCGTTTGCCGGCCAGGCTGGCGCGGTTGTAGACGTGGGTGCCCACACGGGTGGAGCCAACAAAGCTGATGGCCTTGATGTCCGGGTGGTCGCATAGTGCGTTCACCACGTCCGGGCCGCCGTGTACCACGTTCAGCACGCCTGGCGGTATGCCGGCTTCAAGAGCCAGCTCGACCAGACGCATGGTCACCAGCGGGTCTTGCTCCGATGGCTTCAGCACGAAGGTGTTGCCGGTGGCGATGGCCATGGGGAACATCCAGAGCGGGATCATGGCCGGGAAGTTGAATGGGGTAATGCCGGCGCACACGCCCAGCGGCTGCATGACGGTATAGGTATCCACGCTGCCAGCCACGTTTTCGGCGTATTCGCCCAGCTGCAGCGTGCCAATGTTGGCCGCATGCTCGACGACCTCCAGGCCACGGAAGATATCGCCCTCGGCGTCAGCCAGGGTTTTGCCCTGTTCGGCGGTGAGCAGGGCGGCCAGCTCTTTCATGTTGTCGCGGATCAGCTGCTGCAGCTTCAGGAAGATACGGGCGCGGGTGCCGATGGGGGTTTTCTTCCAGCGCTTGAAGGCGGTTTTGCCGGCAGCAATGGCGGCGGCCACTTCGTCGGCAGTGGCCATGGGGACGCGTGCCAGCACTTCCTGGGTGGCAGGGTTCACGATATCGCGCCATTCGGTGGTGCGGGATTCGACAAACTCGCCGCCGATGAGCAGCTTGACGGTGGGCAGGTGCGACATGGGTGTTCTCCTGTGGTGGCCGTTTGAGTACGGTTTAGTGTACGTTAACGTAAACGTCAATTTGCATTAAATTAAAGCAAGTGCTTGGTTTTTTCCATCCTGCATGTTGGCCGCACGCGGAAAACACTGTTCTTGTGGCGGTAGTGGTACAGGCTTGGGTGATGCTACCTGTCGGGCCCAGGCCGGGCAGGTAGCGGGTCGGGTGTGACTGGGGTAATGGCCCCGGGCAAGCGCCTAGGCCAGGCTGCGTTCGTCGGCAATGATCTTGCCGTCGTTGGGCAGGCTGCCTGGCGTACACAGGGTCACTTCGCCGCGTAGCTTGGTGAGCTCGCGTAGCGAGGCGGCAATGCTGTCGGCCAGGTTTGCGTCGTGCGGGCCTGGGTGTTCGGCGTGCAGCGTCATGCAGTCCAGGTGGTTGTGCTGCTGTATCACCAGCCGTACGCGCCCCAGCGCGGGGTGCCGTGCTGCGACGGCGTGTACCTGCTCGGGGTGGACAAACATGCCTTTCACTTTGGCACTTTGGTCGGCACGGCCCAGCCAGCCCTGGATGCGCACATTGCTGCGCCCGCAGGGCGAAGGGCCTGGCAGGGTGGCGGACAGGTCGCCGGTGGCAAAGCGGATCAGCGGGTACGCGGTATTGAAGCTGGTGACGACGACTTCACCGACCTCGCCATCGGCTACCGGGGTGCCACTGCCGGGGCTGACCAGCTCCAGCAAGATGTCTTCCTCTACTACCATGCCGCTGCCGGGGGCGCTTTCATAGGCGATCAAGCCCAGGTCGGCGGTGGCATAGCACTGGTACACGCTAATGCCGCGCCCGGCAAACCAGCTGCGCAGGCTGGCGGGCAATGCTTCGCCGCTAACCAGGGCTTTGTGTAGCCGGGGCAGGGCGATGCCCAGCTCGTCGGCTTTTTCCAGTATCAGTTTCAGGAACGATGGCGTGCCGGTGTAGCCGCTGGCGCCCAGGTCACGCATGGCCTGTACTTGCAGCTCGGTTTGCCCGGTGCCGCCGGGAAAGACGGCGCAGCCTAGCTCGCGGGCGCCAGCGTCCATCATCCAGCCGCCGGGGGTGAAGTGGTAGGAAAAGCCGTTATGTACCACATCGCCTGGGCGGAAGCCGGCGGCGTGCAGCGCGCGGCTCATGCGCCAGCTGTCGGCCTCGTGGCCTTGTGGTTCGTATAGCGGCCCGGGCGAGGCAAACAGCCGGGCGGCCTGGCCGGGCAGTACGGCAGCAAAGCCGCCAAACGGCGGGCTGGCCTGCTGCGCGGCTAACAGTGCGGACTTGCGTGTGAGCGGCAAGGTGGCCAGCGCCGCCAGGCTGGTGATGCGCTCGCAGTCGATATCGGCCAGCAGGCTGGCGTAGGCCGGGCTGTGGGTTTTGGCGTGGGCTAGCTGCGCTGGCAGCCGCGCCAGCAGTGCGGCCAACCTTTCGCTGTGAGGGCGGGTTTCCAGTGCGTCGAGATGGGGCATGGTGGCGGTTTCCTGGTTGATGGATGCGTAGTGGCCGTCGCGGCAGCTATTTCTGGCCACGAAATCCACGAAAAAACACGAACAAAAGCCAGCCCCGGGTGTCACCAGGTTGCGTGATGCAACTCATGCATGGAGCGGGAACGACGCTGCTGCAGAGGGGCTCGGCATGAAGCCATGCATGTTTGATGTCATTCATGCTTCGACAGGCACCCCACGAACGGCATCCGGCAGCTGCCCGCCTCGCCAGTGCCGGGCAAGGCTTGCCAGCGATACGCGCATGGCGTTCTTGGTTTGCTGGGCCTTTTTCGTGTCTTTCGTGTTTTTTGTGGCAAAAGAGTAGCCGTTGCTGCCGTGGCAAAAAATCACGCCAGCCAGCGTTTGCGGCGGCGGTAGTGTTTGACATCGCGGAAGCTCTTGCGGCCTTCGCCACCCAGGCCCAGGTAAAACTCTTTGACGTCTTCGTTGCTGCGCAGCTCTTCGGCACTGCCGTCCATCACCACGCGGCCGTTTTCCAGGATGTAACCGTAGTGGGCGTATTTCAGCGCCACATTGGTGTTCTGTTCGGCCAGTAGAAAGCTGACGCCCTCTTTTTCGTTGAGCTCGCGCACGATTTCGAAAATCTCTTCCACAATCTGCGGCGCCAGCCCCATGGATGGTTCGTCCAGCAGAATCATGCGTGGGTCGGCCATCATGGCGCGGCCGATGGCCACCATCTGCTGTTCGCCGCCGCTGGTGTAGCCTGCCTGGCTTTGGCGGCGGGTTTTCAGGCGCGGGAAGTAGTGGTAAATGCGCTCCAGTGCCAACTTGATTTCACTGCGGCTGATGCTGCGGGTGTAGGCGCCGGTCAGCAGGTTTTCTTCTACGGTGAGGTGGCCAAAGCAGTGGCGGCCTTCCATCACCTGCACCACGCCCTGGCGTACCAGCTGGTCTGGCGTCAGCGCATCGATACGTTGGCCGCGAAAAGCGATGCTGCCTTTGGTAATGTCCCCGCGCTCGGAGCGCAGCAGGGTGGAAATGGCTTTCAGGGTGGTGCTTTTGCCGGCGCCATTGGCACCCAGCAGGGCCACGATCTGGCCTTCCGGTACGTCTAGCGAGACGCCTTTGAGTACCAGAATCACGTGGTTGTAAATGACTTCGATATTGTTGACCGACAGCAGGTAAGGGCTAGACGTAGTGTGCATGGCAGGGCTCCATCCGTGGCCGGGGCGCGGTGCCCCGGCCGGCTTGTGTGCAGTGCTTATTTCTCGGCGTTGCAGTCGCGCAGAGTGATGCCTTTTTCCTGCACGTATTTTTCAACCGAGGCCTTGATCAGGGGCAGGGTGACGCTGGTGTCGGCCTTGATCCAGCCCGACACCGGCTTCCAGTCTTTGCCGTCCCACTGCATGAAGCGGGTGTAGCCGCTGCCTTCGTGGTTCTGGCAGCTGGTACGCACTTGCGGGAACATGTCGGTCACGCCCAATGCCTGCTGACGTTTGGCATCGATATTGATGTTTTCCATCCCCCAGCGGATCTGGTCGCCGGTCAGGGTCTTGGCGCCGTATTTTTTCTGCGCGGCGCGAATGGCTTCCACCATCAGGATGCCGCTGACCACGCCACGGTTGTAGTTCACGGTGCCGATGAAACCCTTGTCCGACAGGTTGCCCTTGCCAGCGCCGTACACCACTTTTTCGATGTCCTGGATCACCGGGAACTGCTTGCCGTCCAAAGCAAAGCTGCCGGCGATATAGCCTTTGGCGGCTTCGCCTGCGGCGATGGCGTCTTCTTCCGAGCCGCCCCACCAGTTGGAGACGATCTGCTCACGCGGGTAGCCTACTTTCTGTGCCGACTTCAACGCGGCCGGTGTCATGACGCCCCAGCTGCGCAGTACCACGAAGTCTGGCCGCTCGCGGCGGATATCCAGCCACTGCGACTGTTGCTCGGTGCCGGGGGCCGGCACCTCGATATGCTTCAGCTCGAAGCCGTGCTTTTTGGCCATGGCGTCCAGAACCGGGATGGTTTCCTTGCCGTAGGCCGAGCCGTGGTACAGGTTGACGATTTTCTTGCCGCGCAGTTTGTCCATGCCACCCAGGCGCTGGCCGATGAACTGGATCTTGGCCGTAGCCTGGCTCCAGTAGCTGGTAATCAGCGGGAAGGTGTATTTGAAGGCACTTCCATCCTGGGCGTCGGCGCGGCCAAAGCCCATGGTCATCAGCGGGATTTTGTCCTTGTCGGCACGGTCCATCACGGCGTAGGTAATGCCGGTGGACATGAAGTTGAAGGCACTGGCGCCGCCGTTTTTGGCCTTCAGCCGTTCGTAGCACTCTACGCCACGGTCGTTTTTGTATTCGGTTTCACACTCTTCGTAGGTCAGCTTCACCCCGCCCACGCCGCCTTCTTTCATGTTGACGTAGTTCAGGTAGTCGATCATGCCGCCGTAGAACTTGGCGCCACCGGAGGCGTAGGGGCCGACGCGGTAGCTGGGAATCGGAATGAACTGGTCGGCGGCCAGGGCGCTACCGGCGATGGTGGCCAGTACCAGGGATGCGGCGATGATGGTCTGTTTCATGGTTCTCTCTCCAGGTCTTGTTGTGCTGCTGTGTTGTGGCTGGCTTGCGGCCAACCTTTGTCATCCGGTTTGCCGCCCGGCCTGTGGGCTGGGCGGCTGGGTATGGCTTAGTGCGGGAACGGCCAAACGCGCAGTTTTTCCTTGGTGATCTGCCACAGCCGTGCCAGGCCGTGCGGTTCAACGATCAGGAAGAAAATGATCAGGCCGCCGAACAGCATCATTTCCAGGTTGGCCAGAAACTGTGTGCTGATGGCCCCGTGAAATACCTGGCCGATGAGGTTCAGGCCGATGGGTAGCAGCACGATGAAAGCAGCCCCCAGGAACGAACCCAGAATGCTGCCCACGCCACCAATGATGATCATGAACAGGATCTGGAAAGAGCGATGCAGGTCGAAGGCCTGGGCATCCACCGTACCCAGCAATACAAAGGCGTACAGTGCGCCGGCCACACCGCAATAGAACGAGCTGATGGCAAAGGCCAGCAGTTTGGTGCGTAGCATGGGGATGCCGATAACCTCGGCGGCCACATCCATGTCACGCACTGCCATCCAGGCGCGGCCGATGCTGGCGCGGGCCATGTTTTTGGCAGCCAGCGCCATGAAGGCCACGATGGACAGCGTCAGCAGGTATTTGCTGGCCGGGGTGTCGATGGGGTAGCCAAAGATCTGCATGGCCGGTGCACTGATCACGCCGGAGCTACTGTTGTTGCTGAACCAGCCGAACTTGGTGAACACCCATTCGATGAAGAACTGTGCGGCCAGCGTCGCCACGGCCAGGTAAAAGCCCTTGATGCGCAGCGATGGCAAGCCAAAGGCCACGCCCACCAGCGCAGCACACAAACCGCCCAGAAACAGTGCTACCAGCAAAGGCATGCCGGGCAGGCGCACCATGAAGTTGTAAGTGGCAAAAGCCCCTACCGCCATGAACGCTGCCGAGCCCAGCGATAGCTGGCCGGCATAACCGGTGAGGATGTTCAGACCCAGCGCGGCCAGGGACAGGATCAGGAAAGGGATGAGAATGCCGGACAGCAGGTAATCACTGGCCAGGCCTGGTATGGCCACAAAAGACAAGGCCAGCAAGGCGGCGATGAACACCCGGTCCTGCGCGATGGTAAAGATGGCAGAGTCTGCCGCGTAGCTGCTCTTGAACTGCCCCGATTCACGGTAGAACATGGTTTACACCCTCTCGATGTGTTTTTCGCCGAACAGGCCTTCCGGGCGTACCAGCAGGAACAGCAATGCCAGCATGTACGGGAACCAGTTTTCGATACCGCCAGACAGGAAAGGCCCCAGATAGACCTCGGCCAGCTTTTCGCCCGCCCCGATGATCAGGCCGCCGACGATGGCACCCGGTACCGAGGTAAAACCACCCAGGATCAGCACCGGCAGCGCCTTCA
>JAIXTB010000226.1 GCA_027484385.1 Neisseriaceae bacterium
AGCCGTTAGCGAGGGGCGAGTTCGGCGGCGCCTGGGGCGTGCCATTTTGACCGGGGTTTCGAGCAGCCCCGGGTTGCGGGGGAATGAAAAGGGGGCGGCAATCCGCCCCCTTTCCCGTCTTATTCCCTCGCGACGCTGCGCTTGCCTCGCTCGGTCACGGGCGGAACCGGCATGTAAGCAGCGTCCGCATCGCGGACACACTAGCACTCCTGAACGCAACAAACCCCTAACCAAAAAATGCCAGTCAGCGTTAACTGACTGGCATTAGCTCGCCAGCCGGCTTTTACTTATAGAAATATCACATGCCGGGTGAATGTCGGGGATAATGGCGGCCTGCTTTTTACGGGCCGCCACCATGAAAACCCTGCTTGCCGGCGCACTGCTGCTGGCCCCCTTGTTTAGCCACGCCGCCGGCGTGGCCACGTTCAGCCCGCAGGGCGAGGTGAAGGCGCCGCAACAAGTGCGCATCAGCTTTAGCAGCCCCATGGTGCGGCTGGGTGACAGCCAGGCTGCCGCGCCGCTGCAGTGGGACTGCCGGCTGGATGGCAGCGGCCACTGGGTGGACGACAAGAGCTGGGTGCTGGATTTGCGCACGGTGCCGGCGGCTGATACACGCTGTCGTTTCAGCCTCAAAAGCGGGCTGAAGGATGTGCAGGGCGTGGCGCTGGCGGCGGCCAGCTACCAGTTTGCCACCGGCGCGCCCAGCATCGTGCAGAGTTGGCCGCAGGACGGCGAGCGCATCGAGGAAGACCAGGCCTTCGTGCTGCGCCTGAACGCCCGCCGCCGCAGCCTGCCCGGCCTGTACTGCCAGAGCTCGGCGCTGGCCGAGCGCCTACCCCTGCAGCCGCTGCCTGCTGCCGAGCGCCAGCGCCTGCTGCAGCACCTGAAGCTGGAAAAAGACGCCGCCAGCGTGCTGACCGTGCGTTGCGGCCAACGTCTGTCCGCCGACAGCAAGGTATCGCTGCACAACCCGCGCCCCGGCGAGGCCGAGCGGCTGGATTTCCGCGTGCGCCCGCCGTTCAGCGCCACCCTCAGCTGCACCCGTGACAACGCACGCGGCGCCTGCATTCCGTTCAAACCCATCAGCCTGGTGTTCAGCTCGCCGGTGCCGGCCTTGCAGGCCGCCGCTATCCGCCTGCAAGGGGAGGGCGAGGCCAACGCCCGTACCCCGCAGCTGGATGGGCAGCGCGGCGAACCGGTAGACAGCATCCAGTTCAAGCCGCCGTTTACCCCGCAGCAGACGCTGAAGCTGCAGTTACCCGACGATCTGGTGGACGAGGTTGGCCGCAAGCTGGTGAATGCCGCCAAGTTTCCGCTGGCCGTACGTATTGGCGATTTTCCGCCGCTGGCCAAGTTTGCCGCCGCGCCGTTCGGCATTATCGAAGCGGGTAGCGACGCCAGCCTGCCGGTAACGCTGCGCGGCGTGGAAGCCGGGCTGCCGCTGCGCAGCGTGTCGCTAACCGGCCAGGGCGTGCTGGCGCGTGACGACCGCAACATGATGCGTTGGCTGGGCAAGGTGCTGCGCTACCACGAAAGCACGCTGCCGCAAGGCAAGGGCAAAGAGGTGGAAAGCCGCCGCCTGTCGCTGCTGAAAAAACTGCCGCAGGCGCGCAAGCTGCCGCTGCCCGCGCAGCCGGATGCCAAGGGGCGCTGGCCGTTCGAGGTGGTCGGCATACCGCTGCCGCAGCGCGGCCTGCACGTGGTGGAAATCGAATCGCGCCTGCTGGGCCGGGCGTTGCTGGGTAGCAAGGCACCGATGTACGTGCGTAGCGCAGCGCTGGTGACCAACCTGGCGGTGCATCTGAAACGCTCGCCGGAGAACGCCGCGGTGTGGGTCACTTCGCTGGACCGCGCCGTGCCGCAAGCAGACGCGCTGGTCAGCGTGTACGACTGCCGCGAAACCCTGCTGTGGCAGGGCCGCACCGGCAAGGACGGCGTGGCGCGCATCGCCAAACCGCTGCCGGAAGCGCAGTGCGACGGGCCGGAAAGTCTGGAGGGCCTGTTTGTTATCGCCCGCCTGAAAATGGCCGACGGCAGCGAGGACGTGTCCTTTGTGCGCAGCGGCTGGAACCGCGGCATCGAAAGCTGGCGCTTTCCCTTCCCCACCAGCAGTGGCGAGCAGCCCGCTGTGGTGGCGCACAGCATTCTGGACCGCAGCCTGCTGCGTGCCGGCGAAACGGTATCGATGAAGCACCTGCTGCGGGTGCAGAACAGCCGCGGGCTGGCGCTGCTGAAAGCCGGCGAGCTGCCGGAAAGCGTGCGCATCAAGCACGACGCCAGCGACGACGAATTCGTGCTGCCGCTGCAATGGCGCCGTGGCCGCTACGCCGACACCACGTTTACCCTGCCCAAAGAAGCTAAGCTGGGCGAATACAGCATTTATCTGCTGCGTAAAGGTAGCCGCAGCAGTGGCGACGCGCAGCCTGCCTCGCTGGCGCTGGACGGCTACGAGCTGTATAGCGGTAACTTCCGCGTGGAAGCGTTCCGCCTGCCGGTGATGCGCGGGCGCATCGGCTACCCGGCCGGCGCCGGTATTGCCGCCGAGCGCTTGCCGCTGAGTGTGAACCTGGCCTGGGGTAACGGTGGCGCGGCGCGCAACTGGCCGCTGCAAGTGAGCGCCATGCTGCAAGCGCGCTACGAGCAGCCGCGCGGCTACGACGGCTTCAGCTTCAACCCGCCACAAGCCGAGGGCGAGGATGAAGAGGCCGATAGCAGCAGCCGGCTGGATGGCAAGGTGGTGCTGGATAAAGCCCCGCTGCAGCTGGATGCCAACGGTAACGGCAAGCTGGCCATCGACAAGCTGCCCGCGCTGGATCGGCCGTACTGGCTGCTGGCCGAAGCCAGCCTGCGCGACCCGTCCGGCGAAACCCAGACCCTGTCGCGCATGGTGCCGCTGTGGCCGGCTGCGCTGCAGGTAGGCGTGGCGGTGGACGACTGGGTATCGGTAGGGCGCACGCTCAATGTCAAAACCGTGGTGCTGGATACGCTGGGCAAGCCGCAAGTTGGCCGCAAGGTCACGCTGCGCCTGGCCAGCCACCACTACCTGTCCAGCCGCAAACGGCTGGTAGGCGGCTTCTACGCCTGGGAACACAGCCACGAGCGTAGCGACGAGGGCAAGCTGTGCAGAGGCACCACCGACGCCAGCGGCCTGCTGCTGTGCGAGCTGTCGCCCAAGGAAGAAGGCAATCTGGAAGTGATTGCCGAAGTCGAAGACGACAAGGGCCATACCGCGCGCGCGGCGCAGCAGGTGTGGGTCAGCCGTCACGACGAGGTGTGGTTCGACGTGGCCGACAACGACCGCATCGACCTGCTGCCGGAGCAGCGCAGCTACAACCCCGGCGATACCGCGCGCTTCCAGGTGCGCATGCCGTTCCGCAAGGCTACCGTGTGGCTGGCCATCGAGCGCGAAGGCATCATCGATACCCGCGTGCTGCAGCTGGAAGGCAAGTCGCCGGTAGTCGAACTGAAAGTAGGCGAGGGCTGGGGGCCGAATGTGTACGTGTCGGTACTGGCGGTGCGCGGCCGCGTGCGTGACGTGCCGTGGTACTCGTTCTTTACCTGGGGCTGGAAAACGCCAACCGAGTGGTGGGATGCCTACTGGCACGAAGGCAGCGACTACACGCCGCCGTCCAGCATGGTGGACCTGTCGCGGCCCGCGTTCAAATACGGCGTGGCCGAGATCGAGGTGGGTGACAAGGCGCGCCGCCTGCAGGTCACGGTAACGCCGCAGCGCACGCGCTACGGCATCCGCGACACGGTGCCGGTGCGCATCCAGGTGCGCCTGCCGGACGGCAAACCGGCCCCCGCCGGTACCGAGGTCGCCTTTGCCGCGGTGGACGAAGCACTGCTGCGGCTGCAGCCCAATAACAGCTGGCAGCTGATGGAAGCCATGTACCAGCGCCGCAGCTACGGTGTAGACACCGCCACTGCGCAGCTGGAGGTGGTCGGCAAGCGCCACTACGGCCGCAAGGCGCTGCCGCCGGGCGGTGGTGGTGGCCAGGCGCCCACGCGCGAGCTGCTGGATACGCTGCTGCTGTGGCGGCCATCGGTGGTGCTGGACGCCAACGGTGCGGCCAACCTTAACGTGCCGCTGAACGACGCGCTGACCCGCTTCCGCCTGGTGGCGGTGGCCGACGTGGGCAGCCATTTCTTCGGCACCGGCCAGGCCGACGTGGAGGTGGTGCAGGACGTGCAGATCAGCAATGGCCTGCCGGCGCTGGTGCGCGAGGGCGACCAGCTGGCCGCCACCGTCACCGTGCGCAACGGCAGCGACAAGGCGCTGACACTGGACGTAGCCGCCACGGCGGGCAGCCAGAAGCTGCCGCCGCAGCGCATCAGCCTGCCGGCGGGCGAAGCACGCGAACTGCGCTGGCCATTCACGGTGCCGGCCGGCATCGACACGCTGGACTGGGTGATCAGCGCGCAGGCGGTGGCCGGCAAGGGCAGCGACCGGCTGGCCTTCCGCCAGCAGGTGGCGCCGGCAGTCCCGGTGACGGTAGAGCAGGCCACGCTGCTGCGGCTGGACACCGCGCAAACGCTGCCGGTGGGCCTGCCGGCCGGCGCCTTGCCGGGGCGCGGCGGGGTCAGCGTGAGCCTGCAATCGCGCCTGGGCAGCAGCCTGCCGGCGGTGCAGCGCTGGTTCGAGCAATACCCGTACAGCTGCCTGGAACAGCGCGCCTCGCGCGCGCTGGGCACGGCCAATGTTGCGCAGTGGGACGCGCTGGGCAAGGAGCTGCCGCTGTATCTGGATAGCGACGGCCTGGCGGCGTACTTCCCGTTATCGGAAGGCAGCGGGCCGTGGGGCAGCGACGTACTCACCGCCTACCTGCTGCAAGTGAGCCATCAGGCCGGGCAGCCGCTGCCGGAAGGCCCGCGCCAGCGCATGCTGGCCGGGCTGGCCGCCTTTGTGGAAGGCCGCTTGCAGCGCCCGCTGCCATTGGCCAGCCAGCACCGCGACGCCCGCTTGCTCTCCGCCATGCTGGCGCTGGCGCGCCACGGCAAACTGCAGCCGGCCATGTTGGAGGTGCTGGACGGCCAGACCCAGCGCTACAGTACCGCCATGCTGATCGACTGGCTGGAACTGCTGCAGCGCACGCCGGCGGCGGCCAACCGTACCACCGCCATGGCGCAGGCCGGCCAGCTGCTGCGCAGCCGCCTTAGCTACCAGGGCACGCGGCTGGTGTTCAGCAGCGAGGCCGACGACAACGCCTGGTGGCTGATGGGCAGCGCCAACCAGAACGCCGCCCGCCTGCTGCTGCTGGCCAGCACCCTGCCAGACTGGCAGGCCGACGTACCGCGCCTGCTCACCGGCCTGCTGGCGCGCCAGCAGCGCGGCCACTGGCAGGGCACCACGGCCAACCTGTGGGGCAGCCTGGCGGTGGCACAGTTCTCGCGCCAGTACGAAAGCGTGCCGGTCAGCGGCAGCAGCAGCGTCACGCTGGGCGGGCGCCAGGCCAGCCTCAGCCCCACCGATACCCCGCAGCGTTTGCCGCTATTGCCGTGGCCGGCGGGCGGCAAGGGCACGCTGACGCTTGCGCACCAGGGCAGCGGCGCGCCGTGGGCCACGGTGGAAGCGTTGGCCGCGGTGAAGTTCAGCGGCGAGCGTAGCGCCGGCTACCGCATCAGCAAGACGCTGACGCCGGTTAGCCAGCAAGTGTCCGGCGAGTACCGCCCTGGCGATGTGATGAAAGTCACGCTGCAGATCGACGCCCAGGCCGACATGGGCTGGGTCGTGGTGGACGACCCGATTCCGGCCGGTGCCAGCATTCTGGGCAGCGGGCTGGGTAACGACTCGGCCATCGCCGTGGCGCAGGCACGCGAGCGCGGCAACGGCTGGGCCGACTATATCGAACGCCTGCCCGGCAACTACCGCGCCTACTACCGCTACCTGCCGCGCGGCGCGCTCACGGTGGAATACACGGTGCGGCTGAACACCACCGGCCGCTTCCAGCTGCCGCCCACGCGGGTAGAAGCCATGTACGCGCCGGGCGTGTACGGCATGCTGGCCAATGCGCCGTTCGAGGTCGCGCGTGCGCGCTAGCTGGCAGGCGGTGCTGTGGCTGGCAGGGTTGGCCGCAGCGCAGCCGGTAGCGGCCACCCCCGGTTTTGCCCAGGTGCGCGCCGCATGGCGGCCATCGGATGTGATCTTGCAAGACCGCCACGGCGCGCCACTGCAGCGCGTGCGGCAAGATCAGCGCGCGCTGAGGCTGGACTGGCTGCCGCTGGCCGATACCTCCGCGCCGCTGCGCTATGCGCTGCTGTTGTCGGAAGATCGCCGTTTTTACGAGCACAGCGGTGTGGACTGGTCTGGCGTGGCTGCCGCCGCCTGGGGCAACCTGTGGCATAGCCGTACCCGTGGCGCCTCCACGCTCACCATGCAGCTGGCCGGCCTGCTGGACGCCGACCTGAAAGCCGGTAGCGGCGGGCGCAGCCTGTGGCAAAAGCTGGGCCAGACCTGGTCGGCCAGCGCGCTGGAAATACAGTGGCGCAAGGACGAGATCCTGGAGGCCTACCTGAACCTGGTGAGCTTTCGCGGCGAGCTGGTGGGGCTGCCGGCGGTGTCGCGCGCGCTGTTTGGCAAATGGCCGCAGGGGCTGAACCGGCAGGAGTCGGCCATCATCGTGGCGCTGCTGCGCGGCCCCAACGCCGGGCCCGAGCGTGTGGCCGCCCGCGCCTGCGGCATCCTGCGCGACATGGCGCTGGACACCGCCCGCCAGCAACGCCGCCCGCCGCCAGATGGCGCCACGCTGCAGCGCGATTGTGACCGCGCCAGCATCCAGACGCGCCAGGTATTGGCGCGCCGCCTGCCGGTGGTAGACGCGCAGGGGCAGCTGGCGCCGCACTTTGCACAAAAGCTATTGCAACAGCAGCCGCAGCCTGCGGGCAGCGTGCTGCGCACCACGCTGGATGCGCCCTTGCAGCGCCACGCCAGCGCCCTGCTGCAGCGCCACCTGTTAGCCCTGGCGCAACGCCATGTGCAGGACGGTGCACTGCTGGTGCTGGATAACGCCAGCGGCGACATCCTGGCCTGGGTGGGCTCCAGCGGGCGCTTGTCCGCTGCGGCCAACGTGGATGGCGTGACCGCCTTGCGCCAGGCGGGCTCCACGCTGAAGCCTTTTCTGTACCAGCTGGCGCTGCAGGAGCATTACCTGACGGCGGCCAGCCTGCTGGACGACAGCCCGCTGGACCTGCAAACCGCCGCCGGCCTGTACGCGCCGCAAAACTACGCGCGCGACTTCAAGGGCCCGGTGTCGGTGCGCAGCGCGCTGGGCGCTTCGCTCAATATTCCTGCCGTGCGCACCATCACCATGGTCGGCCCCACTGCGCTGCGCGACCGCCTGTACGCGCTGGGGCTGCGCAGCCTGCAGCAGGATGGCGATTACTACGGCTACAGCCTGGCGCTGGGCGCGGCAGATGTGCGGCTGATCGAGCTGGCCAACGCCTACCGCACGCTGGCGCAGGGTGGGCAGTACAGCCCGCCGCGCTGGCTACTGGCGCCGCCGCCCGCCGCACCACAACGCAAGCTGGATGCGGCCTCCAGCTTTATCGTCAGCGACATGCTGGCCGACCGCAGCGCACGGGCGCGTACCTTCGGGCTGGAAAGCGTGCTGTCTACCCGCTATTGGAGTGCGGTGAAAACCGGCACCAGCAAAGACATGCGCGATAACTGGGCTATCGGCTACAGCCGCCACTACACGGTGGCGGTGTGGGTGGGCAACGCCAGTGGCGAGCCGATGTGGGATGTGTCCGGCATGCACGGGGCGGCGCCGGTGTGGCAGGGGGTGATGAACTGGCTGCAGCGTGGCCGGCCGTCGCTACCGCCCGCGCCGCCGGCCGGTGTCAGCCAGCGCCGCGTGCGCTACGCCGCCGGCGAAGAGGCCGCACGGCAGGAGTACTTCTTGGCCGGCACCGAGCGCACGCTGATTACCGGCCAGCCACGCGGCAGCGCGCAGCCCGCCGGTATCGTGTCGCCGCTGGGCGGTAGCATTTACGCGGTGGACCCGGACGTACCGCCAGCCAACCAGCGCCTGCTGCTGCAGGCGCGCGGCGTGGTGGCAGCGCAGTGGTGGCTGGACGGCCGCCTGCTGGGGCGCGGCGCACGGCTGCCGTGGTTCCCGTGGCCGGGGCGCCACGTACTGGAGCTGCGCGACGGGCAAGGCAAGGTGATAGAGCGGGTGCGCTTCGAGGTGCGCGGCGCGGTAGCCAAGCCGGGCACGCAGCGCCCGGCCAGCTTCCATTAGCGCGGCAGCCTTACGCGGCCAACCTTTTTGCCATCTCGGCCAGGCGCTTGCCCTGGGCGATGGCCAGCTTTTTCTCGTCGTCGCTGATCGGCGCATTGTTGCTGCCGGCCACGTGTGTCACGCCGTAGGGGCTGCCGCCGGTGGTGGTGTGGCTGAGCGCCGGCTCGCTGTAGGGCAGGCCTACCAGTAGCATGCCGTGGTGCAGCAGCGGCACCATCATGGTCAGCAGGGTGCTTTCCTGGCCGCCGTGCTGGGTGCTGCTGCTGGTAAAGACGCAGGCCGGTTTGCCTGCCAGCGTGCCCTGCATCCACTGCGGGGCGGTGCTATCCAGAAAGTATTTCATGGCGGCGGCCATATTGCCGAAGCGGGTGGGGCTGCCCAGCGCCAGGCCGCTGCACTCGGCCAGGTCTTGCGCTTCCACGTAGGGGGCGCCGCTATCCGGTACGGCGGGGGCGGTGGCTTCGCACACGGTAGACACCTTGGGCACGGTGCGCAGGCGGGCGCGGCAGCCGTCCACGCTATCGATGCCGCGGGCGATCAAGCGTGCCAGCTCGCGCGTGGCGCCGTGCTGGCTGTAGTAGAGCACCAGAATTTCCTGCATGGCCATTCCTATCGGTTAACATTGCGAATCTGAAAATTTTACCTGACATTCCCCACTTATCGTGATCAAGCCATTGTCTTTCTGGGGCTTTACCGCCTTTTTGCGCCGCCGCCTGGCGCAGCAGCGCGTGATGCAGGTAGCCGGCAGCCTGACCTTTACCACCCTGCTGGCACTGGTGCCGCTGCTGACGATCGCCATTACCGTGATGTCGGCGTTTCCGGTGTTTTCCGACTACAGCACCCGCTTCAAGGTGATGCTGCTGTCCACCCTGGTGCCAGAGTTCGCCGGCAAGGTGATTTCGGTGTACATGCGCCAGTTTGCCGACAACGCCGAAAAGCTGACCGCCGCCGGTATTGTGATGCTGGGCGCGACCTCGCTGATGCTGATGGCCACCGTGGAGCGCACCTTCAACAGCATCTGGGGCGTGCGCCGCGCGCGGCCGTGGCTGCAGCAGAGCATGGTGTACTGGACGGTGCTGACGCTGGGGCCGCTGGCGCTGGGTGGCGGCCTGCTGGGCTGGCGCCTGCTGTTCAAGCTGACGCATATCGAGCGCATTTCGCCGCTGCTGGACGAAACCCTGCAGTCGGTAGGCAGCGTCACGCTCACCATGCTGGTGCTGGCGCTGGTGTTCCGCATCGTGCCCAACCGCTATGTGCCGGTAAAGCACGCCATGCTGGGCGGTCTGCTCACGGCCATTTTGCTGGAGGCGACCAAGCTGGGTTTTGGTTTCTACATTGGCCAGATCGCCAGCTACCAGCTGGTGTACGGCGCGTTTGCCAGCGTACCTATCCTGCTGTTGTGGCTGTTTTGCCTGTGGCTGGTGGTGCTAGCCGGTGCGGTGCTGACAGCGTCGTTTTCGTACTGGGAAGGCGGTGCCTGGCAGCGCCGTAACGAGCCGCGTCGCCGCTTTCTTGATGCAGTCGAGGTGCTGGTGATGCTGGACCGCGCCCAGGAACAAGGCCAGGCGCTGCGGCCGGAAGACCTGCGCCGCGAGGTAAAAGTGGGCTATGACGAGCTGGGCAGCGTGCTGGACCGGCTGGCGCAAGCCGGCTACGTGCAGCGCGGCACGCGGGACAGCTGGGCGCTGCTGCGCCGTGCCGAGCACATCGACCTGGCCGAGCTGTTCCGCCTGTTTGTGTACCGGCCGGAACAGCACGCGCAGGACGACGAGATCGCCGCCGAGGTAGAAGCGCTGCTGGGCAGCACCATGGCTCAGCTGGGCGAGGTCTCGGTGGCGGAGTTTGCCCGCCGCGTGGGGCGGAAATAAGCGGTATTGGCGTAGAAGGCCGCATCCTGCTGCGGCCACCAGCCGGGCAGGCCCAGCAGCGGTAGCGGCAGCAGCTCGCGCGGGCGCGCCAGCCAGGTATCGTCCTGCAGCAGGGCGGCCAGGCGGGCGTCCAGCTGCTGCTGGCGTTCTGCGTAGCCCTGTGTAAAGAAACCGGCGTCTACCGGCAGTAGCAGGACTTTGCCGCACCAGCCGATGTGCATGGCCAGCCCCTGTTCGAATAGCGCGTGGCCCAGCACGTGGGTATCGATGCGCGTGCCCCAGGCATCGGCGTGCGTCACCAGCAGCGTCTGCCAGTCCATGCCCTGTAGTGCGGCCGCCAGCGCCGGGTCGGCTACCGGCACGATCACCCCGCATTCATCCAGCAGCGTGGCTGCATCCCGAAACGGGCCGCGGCCCACCTCGCCGCGCGCGATGGCGCGTACGTGGCGGTCGTTCAGCGCGGTTTTGCTGCGCGGCCACGATAGCCAGGCCAGCGCGCCAAACCAGTCGTGCCAGTTTTGCGTGCGGGTGGGCACCTCGCCGTGGGCGCCGATGTGCATCTCGTAGTACAGCGTGGGGTCGAGGTCGCAGGCAAAGCGCAGGCCCGGCGGCAGCGCCTGCCCTAGCTGCCGCGCGTGGGCGGTGAGGCGGTCGAAGTCGGCCTGTTGCGGCCAACCTTGCGGCTGTAGCGCCTGCCATGGTGCCAGGCTGCGGTATAGCGGGTGCGCCGGCCACGGGGTAAAACCGGTGGGCAGGCAGCCCTGGGCAATCATGCGCATGGCGCGGGTTTACTGTGCCTGGCTGGCGGAGACGTTGGCCGCAGCTTGCGGGCGGGTAAGGTGGTGGATGGCGACAGACAGCACCACGCCGATGACGGCGAGCAGGGCAAGGCGTTGCAGCAGGTTCATGTGTATTACTCCGCATTCGGAAAGACAAACGCCACCCGCTAGGGTGGCGTGCAGGTCGGGGTGGCGCCCCCGCCGGGAATCGAACCCAGAACTGCCCCTTAGGAGGGGGCCGTTATATCCATTTAACTACAGGGACAGCCAGAAACTTGGTACTAGGCGTTGCGTGCTACGGACAGGCGCGCAATCTCGGCCATGGCCGTTTTGTGCTCGCTGTCGGGCAGGGCTGCCAGCGCCGCCACGGCGCGTTCGGCCGCTTTTTCGGCCTCGGCGCGGGCGTAGTCCAGCGCGCCGCAGGATTGTACCGCAGTCAGCACCTCATTGAAACGCTCGCGGCTGGCGGCTTCCAGCGATTCGCGCACCACGGTGGCGGCCTCGGTCGGGCCCTGGCGCATGGTGTAGATCAGCGGCAGCGTGGGCTTGCCTTCGGCCAGGTCATCCCCCAGGCTCTTGCCGATGGTGGCGGCGTCGCCGCTGTAGTCCAGCACGTCGTCGATAATCTGGAAGGCCGTACCCAGGTGCATGCCGTAGTCGGCCAGCGCTTGCTCTTGCTCCGGTGTGGCAGCCGCGATGATGGCGCCTACGCGGGTGGCGGCCTCGAACAGCTTGGCGGTTTTGTACTGGATCACCTTCAGGTAGTCGTCTTCGCTCACGTCTACGTTGCCGATGTTCAGCAGCTGCAGCACTTCGCCTTCGGCAATGATATTGGTGGCGTCGGCCATCACTTCCAGAATGCGCATGCTGCCGGTGGAGACCATCATCTGGAAAGCGCGGGTGTACAGGAAGTCGCCCACCAGCACGCTGGCGGCGTTGCCGAACATGGCGTTGGCAGTCTGGCGGCCACGGCGCATATCGGATTCGTCCACCACGTCGTCGTGCAGCAGCGTGGCGGTGTGGATGAACTCGATCATCGCGGCCAGCTCGAACAGGTGCTTGTCACCGTAGCCCAGTGCACGGCCTGCCAGCAGGGTCAGCATCGGGCGCAGGCGTTTGCCGCCGGCGGAAATGATGTACTCGGCTACCTGGCTGATCAGGACAACATCGGAATGCAGACGGGTGCGGATAGCCTGATCGACGGTGTTCATGTCGTTGGCGGTAAGCGTGCGAAAGAGCGGAGTGGATGACATCGCGACCGGGTTCTTTATATGGATATTGGCTGGAAAACCGCGCGATATTAGCAGAGTTGGCCGCACTCTTGCCATGGTCGACCGGTTACACAGTGTTGTTTTGACGAGAAAATTGACAACAAACAATCACTTGCGTATAGTCTTGCGTTCTTCGCGCACATCGCGCGTTGACAGAATATTAGGAGCTATACGAATGTATGCGGTCATAAAAACTGGCGGTAAACAATACAAAGTTGCCGTTGGTGAAAAACTCAAAGTAGAACAGATACCTGCAGACATCGACAGCCAAATCGTACTGGAAGAAGTGCTGATGGTTGTGGACGGTGATCAGGTTTCCGTAGGCGCCCCGCTGGTAGCTGGCGCAAAAGTGCAGGCTACTGTTGTTTCCCACGGTCGTGGCGACAAGGTACGTATCTTCAAGATGCGTCGTCGTAAGCACTACCAGAAGCACCAGGGTCACCGTCAAAACTTCACCGAAATCCGCATCGACGCGATTTCCAAGTAAGGATAAACAGACATGGCACACAAAAAAGCAGGCGGTAGCTCCCGCAACGGTCGTGACTCCGAAGCCAAACGCCTGGGCGTTAAGGTTTACGGCGGCGAACTGATCCCGGCTGGTTCCATCATCGTGCGTCAGCGCGGTACCAAGTTCCACGCTGGCGAAAACGTTGGCATGGGCAAGGACCACACCCTGTTCGCGAAAGTGGACGGCTATGTTGAATTTGCTGTTAAAGGCTCGTTCAACCGCAAGACCATTACCGTTGTTCCGTACACCGGTGTTGACGCCGAGTAATCTCGCGTTGACGAAAAAAAGCCCTATCTTGTGATAGGGCTTTTTTGTTTAAGCTAATCGCGTTGGCTCTGAGGCGTGAGGCGCAAGCGGCTGCGGCCAACCCCTGGCAGTGCAGTTTTGGCGGCTGTTTGCGCCTGACTCCTCGGTAATACTGGAGGTTCCATGAAGTTTATTGATGAAGCACGTATCGAAGTACGTGCAGGTAAAGGCGGTAACGGCTGCTGCAGTTTCCGTCGTGAAAAATTCATTCCGCGCGGTGGCCCGGATGGTGGTGATGGTGGCCGTGGTGGCAGCGTGATTGCGGTGGCCGACGAAAACATCAACACCCTGGTGGAATACCGCTTCGTGAAGAAGTACCTCGGTGGCAACGGCGAAAACGGCCGTGGTGCCGACTGCTACGGCAAGGGCGCCGAAGACGTGTACCTGCGCATGCCGGTGGGCACGCAGATTATCGATGCCGACAGCGAAGAAGTGGTCGCCGACCTCACCTTCAACGGCCAGGAAGTGGTGCTGGCCAAAGGCGGCAAGGGCGGCTTGGGCAATATCCACTTCAAGAGCTCGGTAAACCGCGCCCCGCGCCAGTTTACCCGTGGCGAAGTAGGCGATATCCGCAACCTGAAGCTGGAACTGAAAGTGCTGGCCGACGTGGGCCTGCTGGGCATGCCGAACGCGGGCAAGTCCACCTTCATCCGCGCCGTGTCTGCCGCCAAGCCGAAAGTGGCCGACTATCCGTTTACCACCCTGCACCCGAACCTGGGTGTGGTGCGCATGGACGATACCTCCAGCTTCGTGATTGCCGATATTCCCGGCCTGATCGAAGGCGCGGCAGAAGGCGCTGGCCTGGGCCACCGCTTCCTGAAGCACCTGCAGCGTACCGGCATTCTGCTGCACCTGGTGGACCTGGCACCGTTTGACGAAGCCGTGGACCCGGTAAGCGAAGCCCGCGCCATTGTGGAAGAGCTGAAAAAGTACGACGAAGAGCTGTACCACAAGCCGCGCTGGCTGGTGCTGAACAAAGTCGACATGCTGCTGGAAGAAGAGCGCGACGAGAAGGTGAAAGCCTTCCTGGAAGCCTACGACTGGCCGCAGCAGCAGCCGGACGACCGTTTCGGCTTTGACATGAACGCACAGCGTTACTTTGTGATCTCCGGCCTCACCGGCGAAGGCACCCGTGACCTGGTATTCGCCATGAACGAATACATCAAGGTACTGCGCGAGCAAGAGCGTAAAGCCCGCCAGCAAGCCGAAGAAGCCGAGCGCGCTGCCAAGCTGGCCAAAGCCGCCGCCGCGGTGATCCAGCCGGCCCCGGCCGATGACGCAGCGCCCGCTGCCGATGCCGCTGGCGATACCGTCGCCATTGACGAGTAAGACCCCACCTCTGACAATCCGGTCTGTTTCTTGCAGACCGGATTGTTTCCTTGGATTCCCTTTCCGAATTTTTCCGCCCGGGCATGGCCCCGGACAGCCTGCCGGCGCTCTCGCGCCTGAGTGCGGCCTGGCCCTACCTGGCGGTGTTTGTCACCCTGTTTCGCGGTGGCGACGAAGAAGTGCTGATGCGCCTGCTGGTGCTGCGCGAGCTCGGTAGCCGCGCCGACTCACCGTACTGGACGCCACAAGACATTGCCCAGCGCTTTGCCTACCTGAACGACACCAAGCTTGGCACCATCCTGGGCCGCCTGCGCGAGGGCGAGCTGCTGGTATACGACAGCGACAGCGGCCACTATGCGCTAAGCGAAGGCGCCCGCGTGGCACTGGCCGCGCTGGCCACGCTGATCGACTTTGCCGGCGACGACGTGGAGCTGGGCTATCTCACCAGCCAGGTCGCTGCCGGGCAGTCGGTAGGGCAGGTGTCGGACGAAGCCATGCAGCACCTGCTGGCGCGCCTGAACGAGCTGCACGCCGAGTTTGCCGACGCGCTGGAAAGCCAGTCCGAGTTCCGCATCCGCGCCGCGCAGCACCGGCTGGAGTCGGTGTGGCGCTGGGTGGGCAAGTCTACCGAGGTGATACGCAACCTCACCCGCGACGACACGCTTACGCTCACTACGCTTAACCAGGCGCAGGCCATTGCGCTGGCGCAAAGCCGCATGCTGGCGCTGGCCGGCACCTTTGAGCGCCGCCTGGCGCAGCTGGCCGCGCAGCGCGTGCACCTGGGCAGCTCCGGCCTGACCTCTACCGATATTGCCGACTGGCTGCGCCACCAGGGCGGGGCCACGCTGGCCGCGCTGCTGGGCAATGCGCTGTCTTACGGCGTGGAGCCGGCTTTTCTGACGACCCCCGAGCTGGGCGACGTGGCCGAGTTCGAGCTGCTGGGCCGCGAAAGGTTGGCCGCAGCCAATACGGCGCTGCCGCAGGCGGCCAGTGCCGAAGCCGCCGACGCGCCCGAGATGGAACGCCTGCTCGAAGCCGAGGCACTGTTCGACAGCCTGCTGCAGCTGGGGCTGGACGGTGCTCCGGGCGAACAGGGCTACCCGATTGCCGACGCAGTGTTGGCCGATAGCTACAACGAAACCGCCTACCGCCTGTCGCTGCTGTCGCTGCTGGGCGACCCGGAAAGCAGCAGCGATCAGAGCGTGATAGCGTCGCTGGCGCGCCTGCCGCTGCAGCTTACTGGCGGCCATAGCATCATCACCCCCGATCACCCCGAAGTCGCCTCGCTGTCCGATGCGCGGCTGATAGCGCAGAAACCCTGAGCATGGAACAGCAACTGACCACCCTGATTGCGCGCCTGCTGGCGCACCGCGTACTGCCGCGTAGCGACGCCCTGGCGCGCCGCGCGCTGCTGGACGAAACCTTCCGCCTGGAGCTGGACCAAAGGTTGGCCGCAGCCGGCCTGCAGCTGGTAGAAAACCCCTACGCCGAGCACATTGCCGTGGCGCTGCTGCCGGCGCTCACCGAGCCGGTATTCGGCAGCGGCGAAGCCTGGCTCAACAACAACCTGAGCCTGCCGCGTGACGGCGTGGCGCTGCTGGTGATCGTGTGGGCGCTGATTATTTTGCCCAAGCGCGAACGCCAGGTGTCGCGCGTAGCTGCTGGCAACGAAGGCCAGCACGATATGTTTGGCGCGCAAAAGCCACTGGAAACCGGCGACACCGTGTCGGTCGGCGTGTCGGAAGACGCGCTGTACGCCGATTTTGGCAAGCAGCTGGGCGGGCGTACGCGCTTTAACGCCAACCTGGGCCGCCTGGTGAACCTGGGCTTCTTGCAACGGCGTAACCGCTGGCTGGTAGAAGGCCCGCTGCTGGACGTGATGATCGACTACAGCCAGCTGGCGCCGCGCATCATCGAAGGCGCGCTGGCCGAAGTGCTGTCGCGCCGCGGCCAGCTATCGCAGCACCTCACCGCGCAGCAGCTGCAGGACGGCCCGCCAGGGTTGGCCGCAGACGGCGCAGAAACAGACAAGCCACACGAGGAGCAAGCCTGATGTTCCAGATGAAATCGGTAGAAATGGTGCACTGGGACTTCTGGCAACGCCTCACCGTGCCGCTGGACGCGCAGATCGATGCGGTG
>JAIXTB010000049.1 GCA_027484385.1 Neisseriaceae bacterium
CGCCGGCGACCTGGCGGCGCTGCTGACCAACCTGGAACCGCACGACGTGCTGTTCATCGACGAAATCCACCGCCTCAGCCCGGTGGTGGAAGAGATCCTCTACCCGGCGCTGGAGGATTACCAGATCGACATCATGATCGGCGAAGGTCCCGCGGCCCGCTCGGTCAAAATCGACCTGCCGCCGTTTACGCTGATCGGCGCCACCACCCGTGCCGGCATGCTCACCAACCCGCTGCGCGACCGCTTCGGTATCGTGGCGCGGCTGGAGTTTTACACCGCCGAAGAGCTGACGCGGATTGTTAGCCGTTCGGCTGGTTTGCTGAACGTGGAGCTGGCCGACGACGGCGCCTTCGAAGTGGCGCGCCGCAGCCGGGGTACGCCACGTATTGCCAACCGCCTGCTGCGCCGCGTGCGCGATTACGCCGAAGTGCGCGCCAATGGCGTTGTGAGCGCGCAGGTGGCCGACGCGGCGCTGGCCATGCTGGACGTGGACCCGGCCGGGCTGGACGTGATGGACCGCAAATTGCTTCAAGCCATACTGGATAAATTCGGTGGCGGGCCGGTAGGCCTGGACAACGTGGGCGCGGCCATTGGCGAATCCACTGACACCATCGAAGACGTGATCGAACCCTATCTGATCCAGCAGGGCTACCTGCAGCGTACCCCGCGTGGCCGTATGGCCACCGCGCTGGCGTACACGCATTTCGGCCTGCCTGTGAAAGACTGAGCATGAAGCAGAAACTGATCATCAAGACCGGCGAGCCAGGGACCCCGGTGCGCGATAGCCGCGGGCGTTTTGAAGACTGGATCGTACGCGAAATGGGCGAGCAGCCGGGCAGCTGGCGCGTGGTGTGGGTAGCCGCTGGCGAGACACTGCCGCCGGTAGAGCAGGTGGCCGGGGCGGTGATTACCGGCTCGCTGGCCATGGTCAGCGACCGTGCGGCCTGGAGCGAGGCCACGGCGGCCTGGCTACGCGAGGCGCACGCCGCGCAGCTGCCGCTGCTGGGCATCTGCTTTGGCCACCAGCTACTGGCGCACGCGCTGGGCGGCGAGGTGGGCTACCACCCGCAGGGGCCGGAGGTGGGCTCGGTGCAAATCCAGCGCCATGAGCACGCCGCAGCCGACCCGCTGCTAGGCGGCCTGCCGCCACGCTTTGCGGCCAACGCTTTTCATTGGCAAACGGTGCTGCGCCTGCCGCCAGGCGCTACGCTCTTGGCCAGCAACGAGATGGAGCCGCACCACGCTTTTCGCTTGGGCAATACTTGGGGCCTGCAGTTTCACCCGGAATTCGACGCAGACTCCACCCGCCACTTTATTCAGCTGGCGGCACCCGCGCTGGAAAAAGCCGGCCTGCAGCCGCCACAGCTGGCGCAGCAGGTTTGCCCCACGCCCGAGGCGGCCAGCCTGCTGCGCCGCTTCGCCGTTTTGCTGGCCGGGCCCGCCACAGCGTAGAATGCAGCCAAGCCAACCATAGGCATACCAAAAGGGAGAAACCATGTTTTACGCCTTGCTCATCGTCACTCTGGGCGTCGCGCTGCTGACGTCTGTGCTGGTGGCGCGCTTTTTCAGCGACGCCGTGCTGAAAATCCTAAAAAGCATCATCGGGCCGGAGTTGGCCGACGCCTGGCGCAAGTACATGAGTTTTGCCATTGTGGTGGTGGGCGTGTCCGGCGGTGTCAGCACGTATGAAATCCAGAAATACCTGCAAACCGGCCGCGAGCAGACCATCGAGCTGACCGGCCCGCGCTGGACTATCGAAATCTACCGCACCGTGATCGATACGCTGTCGCAGATCTCGTGGGTGATGTTGCTGTTCTTTCTGTGCGCCATGGTGGCTTACGTGATCGTGCGGGTTGCCGAAAGCACGCGCGACCAGCGCCGCCAGCGCAAGGAAGACGACGACGCGGTGTAAGCCCTGCTATTCGTTACCATACGGCTCGCCACGCAGGCGGGCCGTTTGTTTTGGAGCCTGCCATGCAACTGCGCCTGATCCTGGGCGACCAGCTTAACGCCGCCCACAGCTGGTACCGCGAACGCCGCGACGACGTGGTGTACGTGCTGATGGAAACCCGTAGCGAAGCCGGCTACGTGCGCCACCACGCGCAAAAGGTGCTGGCGCTGTTTGCCGCCATGCGCGGCTTTGCCGACGCCCTGCAGGCCGCCGGCCACCGCGTGCATTACCTGCGCATTGGCGATGCGGCCAACCAGCACGACTTTGCGGCCAACCTGGCATGGCTGGCCACACACTATGGCGCCAGCAGCCTGGCCTGCCAGCAGGCCGACGAGCGCCGGGTGGACGCGCTGCTGGCCGCGCTGCCGCAGCAGCTGGGCCTGCCGCTCGTGCAAGTGGACAGCGAGCACTTCTACACCACCCGTGACGAGGCGGCGCGGCTGTTCGGCAGCAAGGGCTGGCGCATGGAAACCTTCTACCGCCGCATGCGGCAGCAGCACGGTGTGTTGCTGGACCCCGCTGGTAAGCCGGAAGGCGGGCAGTGGAACTACGATGCGGCCAACCGCGAGCCCTACCGCGGCGAGGTGGCGTTGGCCGCCTGGCCGTTTGCCGCACACGACTTGTCGGCACTGTGGCAGGAGATCGTCGATGCCGGTGTGCAGACGCTGGGCGAGCCGCAGGCCGACGCGCTGCCGTGGCCGCTGGCCCGGCGCGAGGCGCGGGCGTGGCTGGCGGATTTCATCCAGCAGCGGCTGCGCCATTTTGGCCGCTATCAGGACGCGCTGGTGCACGGCGAGGCCTGGCTGTTCCACAGCGGGCTGAGCTTTGCGCTGAATAGCAAAATGCTGTCGCCACACGAGGTGGTGCAGGCTGCCGAGGCCGCTTGGCGTAGCGACCCTACGTTACCGCTGGCCAGCGTGGAGGGGTTCATCCGCCAGATTCTGGGCTGGCGCGAATACGTGCGCGGGGTGTACTGGGCGCGGCCGGATTTTGGTAGCGTCAACGCGCTGCAGCACCGCCGGCCCCTACCGCGCTGGTTCTGGGATGGCGATACCGGCATGGCCTGTGTGGCGCAAGCGGTGCGCGGCAGCCTGCAACACGCTTACGCCCACCATATCCAGCGCCTGATGGTGACCGGCAATATCGCGCTGCTGCTGGGCTGTGACCCGGACGAGGTAGACGCCTGGTATCTGGGCATTTACATCGATGCCTTCGAGTGGGTGGAACAGCCCAATACCCGCGGCATGAGCCAGTGGGCGGATGGCGGCTTCATGGCCAGCAAGCCGTATGTGTCCGGCGGTGCGTATCTGGCGCGCATGGGCGACCACTGTGCGCATTGCCGCTATGCGGTGAAGCAGAAAACCGGCCCCGGTGCCTGCCCGTTCAACAGCCTGTACTGGCATTTTCTGGCACGGCACGAGGCCACACTGGCGGCCAACCATCGGCTGGCCATGCCCTACGCCAGCTGGCGCAAGATGGACGAGGGCGTGCGCCAGGCACTGCTGGCCCAGGCCGAGGCCTACTTGCAGGATGTAGACAGTTTGTAGCACCGGCCATGAAAAATGCCGTCCACCGGGGCGGGGGACGGCATCAGGGTTGGCCGCAACGGCCAGCCACGGGCGCTTACAGCGTGACCATATTGTCGCGGTGTACCAGCTCCGGCTCTACCAGATAGCCCAGCACGCCTTCGATGTCGCGCGTGGCTTTGCGCATGATCAGGCGGGCTTCTTCCGAGCTGTAGTTCACCAGGCCGCGCGATACCTCTTTCCCTTGCTCGTCCACACAGGCCACGGCATCGCCGCGCAGGAAGCTGCCTTCTACCGCGATGACACCGATCGGCAGCAGGCTGGTGCCCTTTTCACGTACCGCCAGCGCGGCACCCGCATCCAGTACCAGCTTGCCGGACAGCTGCAGGTGGTCTGCCAGCCACTGCTTGCGCGCGGCCAGGCGGGTGGTGGGGGCGTTCAGCTGGGTGCCGATGGCTTCGCCATCGGCCAGGCGTGACAGCACGCTGGCCTCGCGGCCGCTGGCAATCACGGTGGCGGCGCCGCTGCGCGCGGCGCGTTTGGCGGCGATGATCTTGGTGTACATGCCGCCGGTGCCCACGCTGGAGCCCGCACCGCCGGCCATGGCTTCCAGTGCCGGGTTGCCGGCTTCGGCATCGTGGATGAATTCGGCGTTGGGGTCTTTGCGCGGGTCGGCGCTGTACAGGCCGCGCTGGTCGGTGAGAATCACCAGCGCGTCGGCCTCGATCAGGTTGGTGACCAGCGCGCCCAGCGTGTCGTTATCGCCAAAGCGGATCTCGCTGGTGACCACGGTGTCGTTCTCGTTGATGATGGGTACCACGCCTAGCGTGAGCAGGGTGGACAGCGTAGTGCGGGCGTTGAGGTAGCGCAGGCGGTCGGACAGGTCTTCGTGGGTCAGCAGTACCTGGGCGGTCTGCAGGCCGTATTCGCGGAAGGCGCTTTCATACGCCTGGCACAGGCCCATCTGGCCCACGGCGGCGGCGGCTTGCAGCTCGTGCACGGCCTTGGGGCGTTTGGCCCAGCCCAGGCGCTGGCAGCCTTCGGCGATGGCGCCGCTGGAAACCAGCACCACTTGTTTGCCACGGCGGCGCAGCTCGGCAATTTCGGCAGCCCAGCGCGCCAGTGCGCCGTGGTCCAGGCCTTTGCCGTCGTTGGTTACCAGGCTGGAGCCTACTTTCACCACGATGCGCGTGGCGGTATGAATCACCGATTGCATCCGTACTGCTTCCTGTTCGACAAAAAACGGAGTACCAGTGTAACGCATTCCGTGCAGATGGTGCGCTGCGTCAGAACTCGCTGCTGGGGCGATATTCCACAAACTGGTAGTAGGCGGTTTGCGAGTCGAGCGTGGTGGTGCGTATCAGCTGCTCGCCCTGTGCAGTCAGCATGCGGAACTCGCGCAGCTTCTGGTATTGACGCCCCGGGATTACCAGCATGGCGGGGCGGCCACTGCGTGGCAGGGCCGGCAGGTGTAGCGCCATCTGGAAATGGTCGTTGGGGTGGGTGATCACCGGCATCAGCATGACGGCGTGGGGCAGTGGGCCCAGCTGTTCCAGGCCGCATTCCGCTTCCATGCCTTCGCCGCGCAGGTTGACCCAGCGTATGACCGCCAGGTGCCATAGCTTGCCCGGCAAGCGCAGCATGGCCAGCTCGCCGGTGCGCAGCGGGTGCTGGGGCGATTCGCCGCGCAGCAACATGCCCGAGGCGCTCAGGTTTTGCATGGTAATGCTGGCCGGTGCGGCGGGCAGTGGCCGGGCAGGTTTGGCCACGGGGGGCACCGTGTCGTCCGGGCTATGTATTTCTACCCCATCCTGTCTGGCGGCCAGTACCGGCGGCATGTGCTCTGGCGGGGTGGCAAAGTCCCAGCTGGCCTGGTTGGCAATAAACCAGCAAGTGGGCAGCAGGGTAACCAGCTCGACTTGTTGCGGGCTGTCGTGCCGGGCATGGCGGCGCTGTGGCGCGCTTTGCCAGGTTTCCATCAGGCGCAGCACGCGGCGGATTTCCTCTGCCAGCAGGGTGTCTTCGCTGTGGTTTTGCGCCAGGCGCTGCAGGCTGAGCAGCTTTTCCAGCAGCTCGTGTTGCAGTGCCTGGGTATCGATAATCCAGCAGTGTGCCGCGGTCTGGCTGGCGGGGAGTTCGCTGTGGAAACGCGGCGGGCTGTCTGTTTCGGGCTGGTAAAGGAAGGCGCCGTGCCGTTCTGGCAGGCGGTCTACCTGTACCAGGTGCAGGCATTTTGCGTACTTGCGGATCAGCAGCAAGGTGTAATCGATCAGCGCTGGCTCCATGCGGTTGCTGCCGGTGAGCCCCAGCAGTAACAGCTGGCGATACAGGGAGCCCAGGCTGTCTTCTTTATCGTTCAGTGCCTTGCTTTCCCAGCCCTGTTGCAACACGTAAAGAAAGATCTGATGGCAGTCGTGCCAGAAGCCTGCCGGAAGCGGTGTGTAGGTACGGGCATACAGCATGGCAAGCTGGCGCGCACTGAGCATGGTGAGGTTCAGTGCTTCGAGCTTGTGGCGGTCCAGCGCAAACAGGCCATGCTCCTGGCTGCGGTCCAGCAGTACACGCTTGAAACCGTTGTGGATGAGGATGGACAGGTGCTGTGCCAGCAGCGCCGCCCGGCGTGCCTTGCTATAGCACGTCAGGTCGCCCGGGCGGGCTTCGGCTTCCAGTACCGGCAGCAGCTTGTCTTGCGCCAACAGGTACAGCCGCAGTAGCTGCAAGCGGCTGGCGGGGGGGAGCTTGATGCAGTTCAGCTGCGCCAGGGCGTCGCGGATCAGCTGTGCGCAGTCAAAAGGCTGCGCATAAGGCAGGTGGTGAAGCCAGGCCTCTAGCTGGTCGGGGTCACACATGACCATAACCGGGTCGAGGTGTGGCGTGTTGAGCGACAGATTCAGCATCAGAAAACGGTACGGCTCCCTCGTTAATGACGAAAGTATATTGAAATATGCAGTAGTACCGCTAGTAACATTTATGGCAACGGGCTGTCAGGCCGGCCAGACGCGGTACTGCCTGCCAGTAGCTCGCCCAATACGGCACAGGTGCTGTCTACCAACTGCAACATGTGTGCCTCCTCGATAATGTAAGGCGGCATGAAGTACACCGTTTTACCGATCGGCCTGACCAGGCAGCCGCGTGCCAGCATGCCGCTGAAAAATGCCACGGCAAAGTCTGGCCGCTCGCAGTCCACATCAAAGGCCCAGATCATGCCCTGCTGGCGGAAGTGTCGCACGGCTGGGTGGGCCGCTACGCGCGCCAGGTGGCGGGTGAAGTTGGCCGCGGTATCCCGGTTACGTGCCAGAACGGCTTCTTCTTCAAAGATAGCCAAAACAGTGAGCGCTGCACGGCAAGCCAGGGCATTGCCGGTGTAGCTGTGCGAGTGCAGAAAGCCACGGGTGACATCGTCGTCGTAAAAGGCGTTATAGACGGCATCGGTCGTGAGTACGCACGACAGCGGCAGGTAGCCACCGGTAATGCCCTTGGACAGGCACAGGAAATCCGGGGTGATGCCGGCTTGCTGGTAGGCAAACAGCGTGCCGGTACGGCCAAAACCTACCGCGATTTCATCGGCGATCAGGTGCACCTGGTACTGGTCGCACAGGGTGCGCGCGCGCTGCAGGTACACCGGGTGGTACATGGCCATCCCCGCTGCGCCTTGTACCAGCGGCTCCACGATCAGAGCGGCGATCTCATGGTGTTTTTCATGCAGCAAAGCGGCCAGGGCATCTGCGGCGCGCAAGGCCACGTCTTCTGCGCTTTCACCGTCTGCGGCCAACCTGCTATCCGGGCAGGGCACGCGGTAGTTTTCTTTCAGCAGCGGGGCGTAAGTGGTAGAGAACAGCGGCACATCGGTTACCGCTAGCGCACCGGCGGTTTCACCGTGGTAGCTGTTTTCCAGGCTGACAAAACGCTGTTTGCCGCTTTGTCCGACATTGCGCCAGTAGTGAAAGCTCATCTTCAACGCGATTTCCGTCGCGCTGGCCCCGTCCGAGCCATAAAACGCGTGCCCCAGGCCGGAGAGGGCGGCCAGTTTTTCTGACAGCTCCACCACTGGCTGGTGGGTGAAGCCCGCCAGTATCACGTGTTCCAGCGTATCCAGTTGGTCTTTGATGGCTTGCTTGATGCGTGGCTGGTTGTGGCCAAACAGGTTCACCCACCAAGAACTGACCGCATCGATATAGCGCTTGCCGTCGAAATCCTCCAGCCAGATACCATCCGCCCGCGCGATGGGCACGATAGGCAGGGTTTCGTGGCGTTTCATCTGCGTGCATGGGTGCCAAACGGCAGCGCGGCTGCGGGCCAGCCAGTCCTGGGAGTGTTGCGTCATGTTGAGGCCTGAATGGTGAAGTGAGCCCGATGCTAACACGTCTGTATCTGGCCTATCGAACTGACAAAAATTGTCACTTATGACAAAAAAAGGCCCAATGCGGTATCTCAAGCAGGCTGGTGTTGTGGTGGCAAGTGCTTGATAACAGGCTATATCGTATCTTTCCAGGCCGTTGGCATGGCGGTTGCTATATTGGCCCGCATCTTGCTGTTACCAGTGCCGACACGGTGCACAGTGAGCAAGTTATGCAGAAATTACAATCGGGCTTTACGCTGATCGAGCTGATGATCGTGGTAGCCATCATCGGTATTCTGGCAGCGATCGCCATACCGGCTTACCAGGATTACACACGCCGCGCTTACATCAGCGAAGTGCTGGTCGCCGCCAGCGCGGCTAAAACCGCGGTAGAGGAATACCATGCGGCCAACGGTATCTGGCCAGCCAGTAACGCCAGTGCCGGCATTGCAGATGCCACCGCCTCGCGCGGCAGCAGTATGGCCCGGCTGGATGTACAGGCTTCTGGTGCGGTGAGCGTCATCAGCGTAGAAGTCAGCAGCAAGATTCTTAGCGGGGCCCACGTGTGGCTGACACCGCAAACCACCACCTCCGGCAGTTATCGCTGGGTGTGCAGTGGCGATAACGATTTGACACGGCTGTTGCCATCCAACTGCCGTAATTGAGTAGCTGTAACCCACCAAGGCCTAGCCTTGCATATAACCATGGAGTGTTCATTATGAAACGCGTACAACAGGGCTTTACCCTGATCGAACTGATGATTGTTGTGGCCATCATCGGTATTCTGGCTGCCATCGCTATCCCGGCTTACCAGGATTACACCAAGCGTGCCCACGTGTCGGAAGGTTTGAACCTGGCTGCGGCTGCTAAAACAGCCGTTACTGAGTACTACTCCACTAACAATGCTTTTATCAGTGGTACCGGCATCAAGAACGCTTCGTATGGTTTGGCCACCAACACTGATATCGCAGGTAATGCTGTGAAAGACGTTGCAGTACTGGCATCGGGTGTTATCCAGATTCGTTATCGCACCCAAGTTGCAGATAACGCAGTACTGTATCTGAACCCGACAGTTGGTGCAGGTGGCATCCAGTGGGGTTGCTCTGTAACTATCTCGTCCGGCGTGGCGGCAAACGGTACGGCTAATGCATTGGATACCAAATTTGTCCCATCCAACTGCCGCTAATACAGCAGTTTGATTTAGTCAAAGGAGTGTGAAAACACTCCTTTTTTCATTGCCAGAGCCCATGCCACTGACTGCAATCTTGCTTCCTCTCCTGCTTGTCTACATCCTGCCGTTGCTGAATTTTGCCCGTTACAGCCCGATGCAGGATTGGTGGACGAATGCGCTGACGCTGGCGCTGATCGCCGTTCCCTTGCTACTGGGCAGTTGGCAGGCGCGTCGTGATCAAGCCCGCTTTACCACGGTGCCCTGGTTCTTGCCGGGTTTTGCCTTGTGGTGGTTGCTGCTATGGCTAGGCAGCTTGTGGCGCTACCAGCAGCACAGCGCAGGGATGCTACCGTTCGAACTGTTTGCCGTGCTCTTGGCCGCACTGGGGGCTAGCTTGTTGGCAATGCAGCAACATAGATTGGATAGAGAGCGCCTGGTGGGCTGGCTAGCCTATGCGGTGCTGATTGGCGCCTTGCTGCAAGCGCTGATCGGCGTGGCGCAAATGGCGGGCTGGGCACCCTTGGCCAATGGTTGGTTAGTATTTAGCGGGTGGGAAATAATGGGTAATACCGGCCAGCGCAACCAGTTTGCCCATGTGCTGAGCTGGGGCGTGGTGGCGGCTGCCTATCTGTGGAGCAAGCAGCGGTTGCCTGCAATGTGGGCGATTGCAGCAGTCGTTTTTCTGGCCTTGCTCGCAGCTTGGTCTGGTGGGCGCCTGCCCTTGGCCTACGCGGTGGCGATGGCCTTGGTCGGTTTGCTATGGCAACGCCGTGCACCCGAACTGCGTATTGGCAAGGCTTTGCTGTGGGCTGCAGCTGCGGTACTGTTTTTTCAGTTTGCTGGCAAGCCTGTAGCGCAGTGGCTGTTTAATGTGGACGTAGCTTCCGGCCTCGACCGCCTGGACCAAGCGGGTTTCGGCGCCCGTCGCCGTGTGGAGTGGGCGAAATGCTGGGAGATCGTGCAGGCTTACCCTTGGCTGGGCACCGGCTATGGCGGCTATGGCTACCAGTCGGTGTGGCTGGAGACCTTTGGCGGCTTGCCCAAGGTGCCGGAAAGCAGCCTGTTTACCCACAGCCATAACCTGATTACGCAGTTGGCCGCCGAAACCGGCGTACCGGCAACACTGTTGGCCGCGGCGGTGGTGGCAGGGGCGCTATGGCCCTACCTGCAGCGCCAGCATGCCACGGCCGAGAACGCTTTCCTGTTGTTGATGGGGGCCATTACGCTGGGGCATTCCATGTTTGAATACCCACTATGGTATCTGCCATTTTCGTTTGCCTTTTTTGTGGTGCTGGCCTTGTCGCCGAAAGCGGGTGTGGAGCTGGCCTTGCGTGCCAGCATGCGCAGGGTTGGGGCGGTAATTCTCGGCGTAGCCACGCTATTGTATGTAGCCAAGGGCGCGATGGTGTTCCCGCTGCTGGTGGGTAGCCAGAACCCGACGCATGATATCAAACAGAACCAGCTGCAGATCGAGCAGCTGATCAGCCTGTCGGCCAACCCGTTCTGGCGCTTCGAGTCCGAGCTGATGCTGAGCAACTTCCTGGTGCCATCGCCCAACCAGCTGGCGATCAAGCTGCGCCATCATGAGGAACTGGTCGCCTACCGGCCTTACCCCATGTTGCTGTGCAAGCTGGCCATGTTGCGCCAGTGGTCTGGCCAGCCCGTCGCGGCACAAGACAGTTTGCGCATGCTGCAGGCAGCTTACCCGGCTGATGCCCCGCGTTGTGCCATGGTGATTGCCAGTAGTGGTGATACCCGTCTGCAGCCGCTATTGGATAAAGCGGCCATGGGGGCTGTAACA